>DEUU01000047.1:21915-31351 GCA_002362735.1 Dehalococcoidia bacterium UBA3254 | reverse complement strand
CAGGTAGTAGCTATCTCTTTTCCCTAATGGTCTCAATAGCTGCAAGTCAGGAATTATAACTCTGATAGTTTCGGCAGGAGCCACGGGAAGTGTGGTGGAATATGATCCGGTGACTGCCGGATGTTCCGGCGAAGCAGGGGATTGGTTTTCTTCCATTACGGGTTCGATCGGCATACCGCAGGACTGACAGAATTTATGTTGCTCTTTAACCAGCTTGCCGCAATTAGTACAAAATGTCAAATTCGATCCTTATAATAAACTTATCAGGGATCTGAAAGATATATACTGCAGTCCTTTTTTAATTTCAAAAAGGAGCCTTTTGGTCATGGAAATTACATACCTACTATAGCTTACAGACAATAGATTATGCAAATGGCAAAACCGAATGGAAAAGAGATTGAGCAAGAGGCGAATACTAAAAAGGAATTAATTTGGAGCGGGAGACGGGATTCGAACCCGCGACGTCCTACTTGGAAGCCACCAAACTAAAAAACTGGGAAGCGCTTGCTGTACCGACCGCCTCCTCCTTTGAAGAAAATCCTACCATGCAAATACACCAAAATCAAGCCGGGTTTATTGACAAATAGTCATCTTTGTTGTATCTTCATTGTAGATACAATAGAGAGGAGCAAAATATGAAAACTCGTGTCCAAAAATGGGGCAATAGCCTAGCTTTGAGGATACCTAAATCATATGCTTCTGAAGTTGGTTTAAAGAGTGATTCTCCTGTAGAGGTTTCCACGGAAGATGGGAAATTGGTTATCGCTCCTGTTGCTAAGCCTCAGTTAACACTTAAACAACTCCTGGCCAAAGTCACTCCAGAAAATATTCATCGTGAGATTGAAACGGGACCTGCCATCGGAAATGAAGCATGGTAAGCTCTCAAAAATATGTACCTAAATGTGGAGATGTGGTGTGGATTACATTAAATCCTCAGGCTGGTCATGAGCAAGCTGGCCGCCGTCCAGCAGTGGTGCTTTCACCAAAGAGTTATAATAGCAAAACTGGATTAGCAATTTTTTGTCCGGTAACCAGCCAGGTCAAAGGTTATCCATTCGAGGTCCTTCTCCCTCAAGGAATACCAGTATCCGGAGCTATTTTATCCGATCAGGTAAAAAGCCTTGATTGGCGAGCGCGTAATGCTGAATTATTATGTTCATTGCCAGATGAGATAACTTCGGAAGTACTACAGAAACTGAATACATTGCTATTTGGACAATGAAACCCGATCTAAAGTCGAAAGGTGATGGAGCGGGAGACGGGATTCGAACCCGCGACGTCCTACTTGGAAGGCAGGCACTCTGCCACTGAGTTACTCCCGCAACTATCCGTAATGTGAAATCCTGTTATTCTTTATTTTAAACTAGCATCTATTATAATTCAACTGAAAATTATAGCCGTTAGATGTAGGTAGCGGATAATCCTTGTTTTATGGTAGTTATCAAAAGGATTCCCATTACCAAAATACTATTTATATGAATAAATCTGTACTTTATAATTACTGTCGCTGTCAAAAAAAATCGGAGGCCCACGCATGTTAGCCAACAAACTTACTTCGTATCGCTATAACTCTGTGATTAATCGTTCCAGAGCCTGGGATGCTAAAGATAAATTAGCCAATCAATTCTTTGTTTATATTTTAAAATTGAGTAATGGTGCTTTTTATGCCAGTCAAACCAGAAACTTGAGGGAAACACTTTCCGAGCATAACGATGGTAAAAACATTTCGACAAAAGGCTTAACCCCAAAGCTTCAATATTTCGAAATATTTTCTAACAGATATGCTGCGGAACAACGAGAGCTGCAAATCAAAAATCTCATTAACGGGAATGAACGAGAGATTAGAAGGATGATTTTAAATTTCAAAGACCTGGTATCTGGGCTTAACTTTCAATAAAAAAGAACGGGGTTATTAATCTGCTCTTTTCTATAAATTCATGACCTTAATCATTCTTCCGTACAAATATTTCATCATTTACTATAGCGAAACAACAAGCAGAACTGTGTCTTTTGTAAATGGAAAGAGAAATTTTTCACTTTTGTCTAATGGACAAACACCCGGGTGAAAAAATAAATTAGAGCTCCGATAATCCCGGCTGCCGGAATGGTCATTACCCATGCCCAGACAATATTTAACGTCACTCCCCATCTAACAGCACTAAAACGTCTTACCGCTCCTACTCCGGAAATGGCTCCCGTGATAACATGAGTTGTGCTTACCGGGACTCCGAGATGAGTTGCCGTAAAGATACTGATGGCGCTGGCTGTTTCAGCACAAAAGCCATCCAGCGGTACAAGCTGCGTGATTTTTTGCCCCATTGTCTTAACTATACGCCAGCCTCCACTTAGAGTACCAATCGCAATAGCTGCCTGTGCAGATAGCACTACCCATAAAGGAATCCTAAATTCACTGATTAGCCCTCCGGTAAATAGCAGACTGGTAATAATTCCCATCGTTTTCTGGGCATCGTTGCCGCCGTGACCAAGGCTGTAGGCGGCGGCTGAGAATAATTGAGCAATCCGAGACCACCTGTTAATCACGCTTGGCTTTTGTTTATAAACTATCCAGGTTATAGCTACCCTTAAAATAAATCCTAAAATTAATCCTATAGCCGGAGCCAGAATGATAAAAATAAGGGTCTTATACCAACCCGCAAGAATTATAACCCCAAAACCGCTCCTGGCTATGGCAGCTCCAGCATATCCCCCGATTAAAGCGTGAGATGAGCTGCTGGGTAGTCCCAGGCGCCATGTAATAAGATTCCAGGTTATGGCACCGATGAGCCCGGCAAAAATCACCGTGGGAGTGACGGTGTTGATATCAATCATACCTTTGCCAATAGTAGAAGCAACGGTTGTTCCAAAAACCAGAAACGCAATGAAGTTAAAGAAAGCAGCCCAGATGACAGCTTGCTGAGGAGAAAGGACTCTTGTAGAAACGATGGTAGAAATGGAATTTGCCGCATCATGCATTCCATTGGTAAAATCGAACGCTAATGCGATGAAGATCACAAAGATGATGAAAATAAGATTTAGATCTATGATATTCTCCCTGTATATCCCGTATTATAATAACAGGGCGATGTTAAATAAACCTTAAGCCAATGTTAAGAGAATGTTAAATTTTGTAAGGACATAAAAGTTGGACGACTTTTAAAGGTCGTCCAACATCATTAATTACGGTAAGAGAGCAGTTCAATTATTTTTAAACACTAGACAACAGCTTCTTGAGCCAAGGCGGCGTAGAGTCTTTGCCGGATGTAGTCTCTGATATCGTTCTTCAGGTCCATCGACTCAAAAGTAGCCTCCGTGCTGACGGAGTCTTTCGCCTCGTTGATAACAACACGGCAATGGCATGTCTTTTTCTGGGCATCGATGATGGCAATACCGGAAAGGCTGGATTTAATGGGAGCACCGGTAATATTTTGGAGAATCATATTCTGAGTTTGGCGTGTCCCGGTCTGAAGCAGGAGGCTAAAAAAATTCTGGAAGTCCTGTTGAGAGTCCAATGTGACGTACTGTTCAAATTTCTGGTCTTGCAGCACAGTTTTTTCCGTCCCCAGGATCTGCGAAGCAGTCAGATTGGCTTCTTTAATTTTGCCTTCTTCATTCAACGAAAGACACCCGCAGGGATAGCTATTAAATAATTCCTCGTATTTATCTTGTATTTCGCCAATTTGTTTATTTAAATGTTCTATTTCAACGTACTGAATATTTTTGAGAGTTAGATCTTCAATTAAAAGGATCACTTCTTCCGAAGAAAGAACCCATTTTTCCTTCTTTTTGCTATCCAGCCCATCTTCTCTCCAGTGAAATATTTTTTCTTCCAATTGCCTGATTACTTCTCTTTTTTCCATTCTCATCTCTCTTAGTTATTATTTAATTAGTTCGCTAGTAAATATAAAGTTATGAGTATGATTTTGCCATAGTCCTTTAGTAATGGGTGCCGAAAAGAGCAGGAGAGGTTGGACATTTGGAGTTCTAGAAGTTTGGCTGTAAGTGTTCACCGCGTCCATTTGATAATCCGGAAAGCCGAACGCAAGAAGGAATGAGATAGGATTGACAAGCAAAGACGTTGGGTATATTATCGGTAGAAAGTTAAAAGAGACAGTATTTGTGATTTACTATTTACTGGAACTAGCCCGGGTCACAGCCGGCAGACTGCCAGCTTTCTTCAGCTACCCGATCGCCAGTGTAGTGGGGGATTCAATCTACTACCTCTGGCCCAGAGGTCGCCGTAACATGAAAAAAGCCATTGCGGCGGTCCTTCACCAGGAACCGGATTCTCCAGAAGTCAGAAAAGACGCCCGATTTGGAATGAGAAATTATTGTAAGTCAGTTGTCGATACTCTGCGATATGCCTATAAAGAAAATTTTTTTAAGAGGGATATCGACTTAATCGGCCTGGAAAACGTTGACCGTACCCTGGCTGAAGGCAGGGGTGCGATTATCATCGGCTTCCATATGGGAAACCTTGACCTGGGTATTCGGGCGCTGGCCTATGAGGGATATCCCATCCATGCCGTTGTACAAAATATGGATTCTTCCGGACTCGATAAATTTATCCAGAGGCCACGAACCCACTCCGGCCTGAAGCTGGTGACAGCAGCCAATGGCATTCTCTACATGCTGGGTGTCCTTAAAAGAAATGAAATCATGGCGATGATGATCGATAGTCCTCACAATGATAAAGGGATAACGGCAAAACTGGGGGAAAAGACGATTTCAGTGCCAGCCGGGTTGGCGGCGATGGCTTTAAGGACCGGGGCCAAAATCATCCCCTGCGGAACAGTCCGGTCAACCAATACCCGGTTCCACGGTATCATTGGGAAACCGATATCGTTCTCCCCCTCAGGTAATCTGGCTGAGGACGCGAGAGAACTCACTCAGCGTGCCGTGAGCGCCCTCGAGGAGATGGCCAGAATTTTTGCCGACCAGTGGTATATCTTTCATCCTTTGATAAAAGATAATGAGACAGGGATAAGAGAGCTATCTTCTAATAGTGCTTCCCGCCGTACTTAACCCACCAGCCTGCGATATCGCTTGCTTTGGCCGTCCTGAAAACCGCCACCAGATTACCGGTGTCATTAATTTTATAGCTGCTAATACCCTGAGTTGATACCACCGGGTTCCTGGCCAGGGTACCCGCGTAGATGCCAAAAGGGTTCTTCTCGTAATTATCCGTAAAATATGACTTGTTTAAAAGGAAGAATTCAAGCTTCGCATCAGGATTATTAAGCTGATAACCCATGTTAAGTACAAAGGGCAGGTTGAAAGCCGGGAAATTAAACATATAAATCCAATCATCGCGGGTGGTAATGCTGGGGATTTTGGCTAGTAAGAGTGCATCTTTGCTGGTAAAAAAGCCGCCCAGATCCAGGTCTACGAAGACGTCATTATAAACCGGAGCTGAAGTAATAGTTCCGTTTTTGGTAATAGTGGTAGCCGTAGCGGCGACGTATGTACTCAGGAAAAAGCTCGAGTTATTATAACCTGAAAAGTCGGCCTCGGTTATTTTGGTAGGGCTCACAGTGGGAGTTCCCGGAGAGGATGGACTGGACTGAGAAGGGATAACCGTAGCCGTAGAAGTGACAGTAACGGTAGAGTTAGGTCCAGGGCTAGCCGTGACCGTGACGGTGGGAGCAACCTGTGTTGAGATACCGGGAGTTGGTTGGTTCGTGCTGGTCGAAGTGCAGGCGGTAACCACCGTAATGGCTATTATTACCAGAGCTAACAAATTTATTTTCATTTTTTTCTCTTTTTAAGTAATAGAGTATTTTAGTATAAAGGAAAAGGATAATCAAGATTGAAAAGTATATCATTGAGTAATGCGAAACTCAATAGTACTAAAGTGGGAAGAATTTTTCCGTTTACGACCCGGAGGCCAGGAGGCGACGCAAATCCCGCAGGAGTGAAGTCTCCGGAACTCTCCTAGGCTATGACCTCCCTGAGCAGTAATAATATCTCTGGCTGGATTCAGTTCAGCCACACCGAACAGGTCGCCGCAGTTCTGGGAAGCAATATCTCTGAGGCAGTCTATTAAATTAAAAGGTGCCGAATAAATGCTCCTTGTCGGATAAAGGATTTATAAATCACCGGTTCAAAAGAATAGTACCAAAAAGCGCCAATTGTGGAATGTAGTCGGACGATGATACACTCCGCGTCAGATTCTATCTAACCGCCGAAAATGCGTCTCCACCAGGACAGTTTCGGGGGCGTTTGGGGAGGCGCATCCAGCAATTTAAGCTGTTGCTCGAGCTGGCGGATTCTTTCCGTAGCAGCCCCCAGTTGGGCGGCCAACCGGATATTTTCCTGATAAAGCTGCTGTGGATCAAGCTGGTTCCCCGGGTTTCCGGCAGGTACTATATCTACTTTGGCCTGAGCTTCGGCTTGGGCTGCGGCTTCCTGTTTCAGAGCTTCTGGAATTTCCGTGATCCGGTATTCATCGCCAAATTTGGTGGGGACTTTAACGGAAGATAATTTACCGGCTTTTATGTACCGACGAATTGTTTTAGCGCTCAGATTTAATAGTTCAGCGGCTTCAGAAATAGAATAGGTAGTGGTGTTTTCCATGCACCTCTCCTCTTGATTTATTCAGGGGTATGGTCAGGGGATACCCTGTTGAGCTTATCATATCATAAATCAAGAAGCTTTGGTAAGAGAGAGGAAAGCTAAAGGTAGACAACATCACCTGGAGAAAAAAGAGCGATGAAAACCAGCAGATAATCTCTGAGTTCGCGGGTGATCAGAAAGTTCTGTTTGACGTGTTGATAGCCGTTTTCTCCCAGCCAGTTAGCGTATTCCTTATTGGTCAGGATCTGCCGCAGAGCATAAACGGCTCCATCAATGCTGTGCACGAGGAGTCCGGTAAAGCGGTTCTTAACCTGTAGAGGAATGCCGCCAACCGCAGAAGCGATAACCGGTTTCTTTTTCCAGAGGGCTTCGCTCACTGTTAAAGCGAATCCTTCCTTGAGCGATTTTTGCATCACTACCGTGGACGCCCTCTGGAGGGCATTAATTTCAATATCGCTGTTAGGAGGAATATCCAGGATATGAATGTCAAGATTGCCGGCGGCTCTTTCCCGGACTTCATGAAGGACTTTAATTGATTCCGGATCGTCGCTGGCAGTACCTCCTGCCAGGACAAGCTGGCAGTCCAGGGTACGCCGGACTCTTTCGAAGGCTGTAATTACTCCAATGGGGTCTTTAAGGTAATCGAAACGCGAGACCTGCAGGACCATGGGTTTAGTCGGATCAAGGTTAAACTTGCGCATTACGGAATTGATAGTCTCCGGAAGCAGGTCTCGATTTTTATCGCTCAGGGGGTCGATAGATGGCGGGATAAGGTATTGGTGGATGGGAAGTTTTTGTGCGAAGTTTGGCGAAGAAAAAACAGCCGAGTCATAACTGACAACAAAGTCTCTTAAAAATCCCCAGACCTGTGGGTTTGGATTGGAAAGGTCGATATGGCAACGCCAGACCCAGTTTTTTCCGATCTCTTTTCTCTTCTGAATTAGAGCTGCCGGTTGCGGGTCATGGATGAAGATGATGTCTCCGTAGATCTGCATCTCGTTCAGATTCTTCCGGGTAGTCTCCATAAAAAGGGAAAACTCTTCGGGAGTGACGTTATCTTGCTTGCCGTGAAGCGCATTATGGAATTTTTTAGTGACGTCAAAAAAAGCGCCGGTGCCCTTAATGATATCCCAGTGAATATCAACGCCGATCTGATTGCACAGCGGTACTAAATGGGACAATATTTCCGCTACACCTCCCCCCACGAAGGTAGAATTAATATTCTGGATTATCTTCCCGGACAAACGGGCGCCCAGCAGGCGCAGTTCTTCGATATATCCGCGGCCGACGATCGGTTCGTAGTCTTCAATCCGGGCTCCGGACTGGCCATGATGCTCTTCGCGAACCATAAAATTGTGAGTATTTTGTTATAAGTTTTACGTTTTGGAAAAGTTGCAGACTAACCTGAAACGTTGAACTTATAACTCATGACTCCTCCTGTTTATTTAATATCTCTTTCTACCTGCTCGATAATGCGCTGGCGCAAGTTTTCCAGTGTATAAATGTAGGGATCAATGTTAGCAATCCGGTCTGCCAGGTCCTTCTCACCCAGCGCATCCGAAATCCAGATAGAAAAATCATTGGTGCCTTTTTGCAATCTGAGTCTGGCCTCATAAATATGAAAATAGATGGAATCAATGGTCACCTTGCGTAGTATCTCCACGAACTCTCCCAGATCATGAGCGATGTAAGGTGTAGGCAGGATATAACTGATTGAGCGGATAAAATGGAACTCTTCTTCGTCAGGAGCGGTGCGGGAGTCCGGGTAGTTTCGCAAGTAGTCCTGGACAGTGTCAATAAGACGCTGTTTGACTGCTCCGATATTGGGGAGATTGAAGATATCTATGCTGGCCAGTCTTTCTCCCAGGATATCATTCCCGAGGGTGTTATTAATCCATATTGCGAAATCGTTGGCAGGTTCAGGAGTCAGATACAGATGCTCTTCCAAAAAGCGGTGGACGTGGTAATAAACCACCGGATCCGGCATATCTTTCAAGATGTTAAGCAGCTCCGTCAGGTTACGGGCTTTAAGTCCGGTCAATTCACGCAGATGTAAACGGGTATAAAAATGGAAGGGAGAGGTTGCTTTCTTAAGGGGCCGGCCGTAATTTACCACCGTCGCCCGGGCGAGTTTGCTGTTCGGAATAATGATGGTATTTCCCTGAAGTGATTTGATCTGGGTATTTTGCCAGGTAATGGAGGTGACCTGACCTGCTTCACCACTATCCAGTTTTATAAAATCCCCCGCCTTGATCTGCCGTCCGGAAGACATTTGCATGCTGACCAGATAGTTGGGAATGGCGTCCCGAAGTGCCAGACCAGCTACCAGGAGGATAACCGCGATCACTAAAAGTATCGGGTTAACCGGGAAGCCCCATATATCCAGGATGATTAACGCGCCGACGATAATCACGGTAATGCGCAACGCATTGATTTCTATATTGATATTGCGCCGCTGACCTTCTCCGTCGGGATTATACAGGCGGATCAGTTTTTCTCCAACATTGATTAAAATAAAAGCAAAATAGGCAATGAATAAACTGGAGATAATATGACCGGAAAGACTCTTATATTCAGGATCTAAAGCCGAGCTCTGGATTGCCAAAAAAGCTCCCAGGAGAATAAACCAGTCAACTATCGGCCGTCTGATAGAATCACCTACTGCCTTTCTTCCTCTCCATTTGCTCCAGCCTGTCCAGCTTGGGAAAGCGCGGTATAGAGTGATTCTCAACCATAGTCCAATCGCGTAGACGGCGAGAAAAACAAAAACCGGGACTACGATCAGGATCCAATTGGCGGAAAGCCATTGATACCATGCTGCCATAGATTTAGAGCCTCTAGAATCATTCTACAATAAAATACT
>DEUU01000047.1:0-21606 GCA_002362735.1 Dehalococcoidia bacterium UBA3254 | reverse complement strand
TCAGAATTGTTGTATTCTGATAGACAATAGAATATGCTGGGACTCAGAGTGCAAGCCGGTGAGATTCCGGCGCAGTACCGCCTGCTGTAACCCCGGTTAGAAAGGGGAAGCCAGAACGCTGAATCAGGTAATTCCTCCGCGGGAAAGGAGGCGGGATATAATCGGAAGTCTTTAAATCCCCCTCGAAAGTTATTGAGGGGGATTTTCTTTTTATTAACCTGCTGACGCAGGATAAAAAATCGAAACATGGAATAATGACAGAGCGTTCTGGGCCGTCCCAGGTTGTTTAAGGTTCAGGGGACAGGTGTGCAGATCAGGCAGAATTAACATTAAGGATAAGGTAAAATGAGATTTTCACGCATTATGATAATTTTAGCTGCAATTGGATTACTGGCTATGGCTGGATGCCAGGCGACATCATCACCGGGCAATATCACCGACGACCTCGGACGGAGTGTACAAATAAATAAAATTCCCCAGCGAATTATTTCGCTTTCACCGAGCAACACCGAAATGGTTTATGCTCTTGGGCTTCAGGACCGCCTGATAGGAGTAACCACATTCTGTAATTATCCTCCCGAAGCTCAGAACAAGCCTAAAGTTTCCGAGTTCAGCAATGTAGATGTGGAAAAAATAGTGTCGCTGCAGCCGGATCTGATATTGGCTGATGATCTCCAAAAAACGGAGGTTGTTCCAGCCCTGGAGAAACTCGGCATCCCGACTATGGTGATCAGCCCTGGAAATGTGGACAACGTCCTGAGCGATATCGGTATAATAGGCAGTATCACGGGAAAAACCAGGGAATCCGGAGAACTAGCCTCAAATCTCAGACAGAGAATTAAAGCAGTGACAGAAAAAACTGTTACCCCGACTACCGAAAAACCGCGCGTTTTCTATGTCACCTGGCACGACCCCATCTGGACCGCAGGTCGTAATACAATGGTCAATGATCTGATCGAAAAGGCCGGAGGGAGCAACATCGCCGGCGACCTCCAGGGATTCAGTACGATCAGCCTGGAAACGCTGCTGGAGAAAAATCCCCAGATTATTATCGTCATGAGCAGTATGGGCGATCAAAACACATCTTTTAACTATATCAATAACGAACCCAGGCTCAAGGCGATAGACGCTCTGAAAAATAAACAGGTGTATTTGATCGATAGTGATATTTTCGGCCGCACTACTCCACGTATCGTTGACGCCCTTGAGCAGCTGGCTAAAATTACCCATCCGGAGCTTTTTAAGTGAGCAAAAACGTCCGTATTAAGGGGGATAGCCTTACTCCTTTTCAGGTAGAATCATTCGCAGGTAAGTAGAGAATGGAAACAAGTTACGAGAAAATGATGGCGGGTCCGGTTAGCCGCGCGATGACCGCGTACACCCGGAAGAAGCATTTAAGGATTTATTCTATCGGCGCGCTGGTGGCGGCCTGTGTATTAATAGCCGTCCTGGTTTTAACCGTTGGAAGTGTGCGAATTCCGTATCTAACCGTATGGAAAATCCTGCTGTCCCATTTACCTTTTGTTAATATTACCGGCGACTGGTCATCCACTACAGATATGATCATCTGGGGTATCCGCCTGCCGCGGATCATCATGGCAGGAATTACCGGGGCGGCTCTGGGTGTAGCCGGTGCGACGTATCAGGGGCTTTTCCGCAATCCTCTGGCAGACCCGTATTTGATCGGAGTAGCCCAGGGGGCAGCGCTCGGGGCGGCTATCGGTTTTATCTTACCCTGGCATTTTTTGGGCGTGTATTTTATTCCCCTGCTGGCCTTCCTGGGGGCGCTCGCCGCCGTTTCGGCAGTTTACCTCATTGCCAGAGTCAGAAAATCCTTGCCGGTCACAACTTTGATACTGGCCGGGGCAGCGATCGGGGCTTTTCTGATTTCACTTACTTCTTACATAACCATCATTGCGCCGGACCGCACGCACGCTATCATGTCCTGGTTTATGGGAAGTTTTTCTCTCAGTAACTGGGACCAGATCAAGCTGGTGTCCCCTTATATCGCCGCTGGGCTGGGAGTTATTTTTGTTTATGCCAGGCCTCTGAACGTGATGCAGCTAGATGAAGATCAGGCACAGCAGCTTGGAATCAACGTAGAGCGGACCAAGCTGATTCTTCTGGTCGCTTCAACCCTGATTACCGCGGCTGCGGTCTGCTTCGTTGGTACCATCGGATTTGTCGGCATTATCATTCCGCATGCGGTGCGGATGGTCTGGGGACCGGACCACCGGTCTCTTTTACCTTTATCCGCTCTGACGGGAGCGATACTCCTGGTCCTGGCAGATACTGCCAGCCGGACAATTATGCCGCCTACGGAGATACCTGTTGGTATAATTACCGCTTTTATCGGAGCGCCGTTCTTTCTGTTCCTCTTGAGGCGGAAAAAGAAGGCCGTATTTTAAGGGAAAAGAAGCGTTTTGCGTTATAAGTTTAAGGAAATTACGTTTAGATTAAATATGACCGTTTATTTTCAGGATCGAGATGTTTAACCTTGAAATAGACAATATATCATTAAGCTACGATCACCGTTTGGTGGTGAAGGGTTTAAGCTTCCGAATCGGCCCCGGACAACTGGTAGGGCTCATCGGCCCGAATGGCTGCGGCAAGACCAGCATCATAAAAGCCATCGGCCGATCCCTGGTTTTACGATCAGGAAAGATTATGTTGAATCAGAAGGATCTTACTCGTTTTTCCAGGAACGATTTAGCACGAATTATTGGAGTTGTCCCGCAAAATCCTGCCTTGCCGGATACGTTCACAGTTTCCGAAGTTGTACTGTTAGGTCGTAACCCGCACCTGGGCCTGTTAAGAAATGAGAGTTCCCGGGATATGGCGATCACATGGTTGGCGATGGAGAGAACGGGGATAACAGGTCTGGCAGAGCGCCCGATGGGTGAACTTTCGGGCGGAGAAAGACAGCGAGTGACCATTGCCCGGGTACTGGCCCAAGAGCCTCAAGCGATGCTGCTGGATGAACCAACTGCCAACCTGGATATTAACAATCAAATCGAGATTCTCGACCTTATCCAGGGCCTTTGCCAGGAGAGAAAGCTGGCTGTTCTTATCGCGCTTCATGACTTGAACCTGGCGTCGCAGTACTGCCACCGAATACTCATGATAAAAGAAGGCCGGATTTTTGCCGAAGGAACGCCGGCTGAAATCGTCACTTCGGCCAATATTAAAGAAGTCTACGGTACCGAGAGCTTCATCAATTTTCATCCGGAAAACGGTCTCCCGGTAGTAATACCTGCCAGTAGCCGGAGTACATCCACCAAAATTAAAGGAGGAGATTAATGGTACCATCCGAGTTTGTGCATTCTATTGAAACGATTTGTGATGACATTAAGCTTGCCCTGGAAAAGAGTGTCAGGCGTAATCTATCCGATGGAATGCTCCTTTCTGGAGGTTTGGACACCTCTATCCTGGCGGGGCTGGCCGCCAGATGGCGTAAACCGGATTGCATTACGGTCGCATTAAGAGGAGCTCCCAACCCGGATATTGAATACGCCAGGCAGGTAGCCGCTCTTTTTAACCTGAAACATGAAATTCATTATTTCGGTGATGAGGAACTGGAGGAAGGATTTTGCGCTTCCATTAAGGTTTTAAAAACCTTCGATCCGATGGAAGTGCGCAACAGCGCTGCGGCTTTTGTCGGTTTGAAGACTGCCCGCCAGGCTGGATTGAAAACGGTTATGACAGGTGATGGCGGCGACGAGCTGTTTGCCGGATATAGCTTCTTCTTTGGTATGTCCGATGAACAACTTCGTGCGGCGCTAAATGAAATGTGGGAAAACATGACTTTTTCCTCAATACCTCTGGCTAATTCTTTGGGAATTGAAGCTAAACTCCCGATTCTGGACCCGGAGTTCAAAGTCCTGGCGATGAGTTTAGACGCGAAATTAAATGTCAGGGAGGAGAAAGGACGGACGTATGGTAAATGGATTTTACGTAAGGCTTTTGAGGATCTTATAACTCCGAGACTGGCCTGGAGGGAAAAAGCTCCACTGGAGGTAGGAACCGGGACAACTGTATTGCCTTCACTTTTCTCTTCCCGGATTTCCGATGAAGAATTTAACCGTAAGAAAAGAAAATACTATGAAGATGATAAAGTCCGGATTCGGGATAAAGAGCAGATGCACTATTACGAAATTTACCGGAAGGAATGCGGCATTCCGGGGACGAAGGCTGGCGAAAGTCGTAAATGTCCGGATTGTGGAGCTAAAGTAGGGGATAGAACAGATTATTGCCGCACCTGTGGATCCTATCCCTTGCAAGGGGATCCCCTTGCAAAGAAATGAAGGAGTGTAAATGTCGAATTTATTAGAAAGTACAATTCAAAATATCCAACCTCTGGACAAGAATGCGATGTCACTGGCCCGGGTGAGACAGGAAACTCTGACTAAACCGGCCGGCAGCCTGGGAAGACTGGAAGAGCTTTCGATACAATTGGCGGGCATACAGGGCAAGTCCAGACCTCAAATCAAACAAAAAGCGATTGTGGTGATGGTGGCCGACCACGGAGTAGTGGCGGAAGGGACAAGTGCTTATCCTCAGGAAGTCACCGGCCAGATGGTGCTTAATTTTATCCGCGGCGGAGCGGCTATCAACGCTCTTTCCCGGCAGGTCGGAGCCAGGGTGATTGTAGTAGATATCGGGATCGCCGGAAAGACATCCTCTTTCATGGGAATTTTACGCCATAAGGTCGCTCCAGGGACCCGTAACATGTGCAAGGGTCCGGCGATGACCATCGGAGAAGCCACTGAAGCTATCACCGCCGGTATAGAAGTCGTTAAAACTGAGATTAATAAAGGGCTGGACATCATTGGGACAGGTGAAATGGGAATCGGGAACACGACTGCCAGCAGCGCGATTTGCTCGGTATTCACCGGGAAAACAGCCGCGGAGGTGACAGGTCGAGGGACCGGGTTGGATGATAAACAGCTTCAGCATAAAATAGAAGTCATCAATAAGGCCCTGGACTTAAACAAGCCGGAAACTGGTAGACCGTTGGAAGTGCTGGCTAAAGTAGGAGGGCTGGAAATAGGGGGACTGGCTGGTGTAATGCTGGGGGCGGCCGCCAACCGCGTCCCGGTCATGGTAGATGGTTTTATTTCCGGCGCGGCTGCTTTAATCGCCACCGGCTTGTGTCCTCAGGTTAAGGACTATCTGATTGCGGCCCACCTATCGTTTGAACCGGGACACAAGATAATGATGGAATACCTGGGTCTGAAGCCACTGCTGGACCTGGACATGAGACTTGGAGAAGGGACCGGAGCGGCGCTTGGAATTTCACTTGCCGAAGCGGCTTGCCGGACTTTAAACGAGATGGCTACATTCGCGGAAGCCGGAGTGTCGGAGAAAGAGTAAACGGATAATTAAATAATCAAAGTAATACCTTTAAGAGTAATTGTAATTCCCCGATTCTGACCCGGTATCAGGAGGATCTTTTTGAGTCTTTTAGCGGCATTCCAGTTTCTTACGATTCTGCCGGTAAAAACTAATTTTACGAGCCAGCAGCTGGGACGCGCGTCCGCTTATTTTCCGGTGGTAGGAGCAATAATCGGTCTGGTGCTGGCCGGTATCAATTATCTTCTCAAGATGATTTTGCCGGGGGCGGCAGTGAATATCATCCTGATCGCTCTTCTGGTGTTATTCAGCGGAGGATTGCATCTGGATGGATTAGCGGACACGATGGATGGCATGGCCAGACACCGCACTCCGGAGAGAAGACTCGAAATTATGCGAGACAGCCGGATCGGTAGTTTTGCAGCCATTGGGGTCGCTCTGGTTCTATTGATGGAATATGTTTTTCTGAATAGCATCCCCGGTAATTTGATGTTTGCGACTCTGATAGTCGCTCCAACTCTAAGCCGCTGGGCTATGGTCAATGCTATCTTTGTCTATCCCTACGCCAGACTTGAAGGCCTGGGCACATCTTTCAAAGAGGGAGTGAGCTGGCGCCAATTTGTCATTGCTTCAGTAGTCAGCTTGATACCCGCTGTAGTATTATTCAAAATGGCGGGCGTAGTAATCATGGCCGGTGTCTGGATAACGGTAACTATCGCCGCGATTTATTTAAAAAACCAGTTAAGGGGTCTCACCGGTGATACCTATGGTGCGATAAATGAACTGGCGACATCAATTGCATTTTTATTGATCACTATGCTGGCTTTTGATCACTGGTTGATTTAGGGAGGCGAATTGTCAAAATTACTTCTGGTCAGGCATGGTGAAACTGAGATGAACAGCACGGAGCGCTATTGGGGCCGGACTGACGTCGGATTAGGGCCCGCCGGGTTGAGACAGGCTGAGCAGCTGCGTGACCGGCTGGCTACTGAAAGGATAGATTACGTTTACTCAAGCAACATGAAAAGGGCGATGGTAACAGCCCAGACGGTGGTTTCTGTTCATCACCTGGATGTCATTGGCTGTCCCGATTTGAGAGAAATCGATTTTGGCCAGATTGAAGGATTAAATTTTACCGAAGTCCACTCTCGATTTCCAAAGATATCTCAAATGTGGATCAGGCATGATCCGGAGTTGGCTTATCCGGATGGGGAAAGTCTGCCCCAATTGGAAAGCAGGATATCCGACTTTAAATCCAGCCTCTCAAAACATGCCGAGAATGATACCATCCTGATTGTCGCTCACAGCGGTGTACTGCGCAGCCTCATTTGCCAGCTTCTTGACCTGGGAACAGTACATCGTTGGAATATCCGGATCGACCTGGCTTCTCTGAGCATCGTGGAGACTTATCCGGGGATTGCTATCCTCAGCCTTTTAAACGATACGTCCCACATTACGGATAGATGCAGATAGAAATATAAAATTCAAATTATAATGGCAGATGAGGAATTATTATGAAGAAAGCATTTGTATCCTGGAGTGGTGGTAAAGACTGTTGCCAGGCTGCTTATGAGGCAGCGCAGCAGGGGTTCAGTATTAAATATTTATTAAACACGGTCACCAATGACGGCCGGCGCTCTTGCAGCCACGGTATTGAAGCCCGGTGGATAAAGATGCAGTCCGAAGCCATGGGAATTCCCATCGTGCAGCAGCCTACCACTGAAGACAACTACGAAGCCGTATTTTCCAATGTGCTTCTCAAAATGAAGGCCGAAGGGATCAATTACGGTATATTCGGAGATATCGACTTTAACGCACATCGGGAATGGATTGAGAGGGTCTGCTCCAGTGCTGGCATCATGCCGATTTTACCCCTGTGGCTAAAGGACCAGGAAAAAATCGTCCGCAACTTCATCGATCTGGGGTTTATTTCCGTAGTAGTTGCCACTCAGGCTAACCTGTTAGAGGAAGAATGGCTGGGTAGGACACTGGATGTGGATTTTGTTGAAGACTTGAAAATTTACGATGAAAATGTGACTCCCTGCGGCGAAGCGGGAGAATTTCATACGCTGGTGATCGACGGCCCTCTTTTCAAGAAACGTCTCGAGATACGCAAGGCCGAGAGAGTAAAAAGGGATAAGAACTGGTTCATGGATATTAAACAGATGGTTATGGTGGAAAAGGCATAAATTGAAGAAAATCATTCTTTTACTCGGCGGCGCCCGGAGTGGGAAAAGTTACTTTGCTCAAGAAATGGCAAAGAAGATGGAAAAAGTCCTCTTTGTGGCAACTGCCGCCCCCGGCGACGAAGATATGCGCCTGCGCATCGAGAGGCACAAAAATGACCGTCCCCGGAACTGGCGGACTTTGGAAGCAACCGAACACGTCGGCAACCGGATTGAGGATGAAATAAGGGAAGAGCAAACAGTCATCATTGACTGCATTACTCTTCTGGTAAGCAATGTTTTCTGCCGTCACGATGAATCGCAATTCGAGAATCTGGCGGAAGAAGAGTTGGAACGGGCCGTACTCTCCGAAATTCAGGAGCTTCAGACCTGCCTGAAAAATGTGGAAGCCTCTTTTATTATCATCAGTAATGAGGTGGGGTTGGGGATCGTTCCGGATAACCGTATGGGGCGTTTATACCGCGATCTGCTGGGAAAAGCTAACCAGAAACTGGCACAATATGCAGATGAGGTCTATCTCATGGTAGCCGGTATCCCACTGCGGATTAAACCTTCCACACTCTAATTTATATACGCAATGCTCCACACCGATTACTGGATTCTACATCGGCAAGTTGTTATTCTTCCCGCTCTGCGGGCAAATTTTATTCTTTTGGCTGGCGATTTTGCATTTCAATTTTAACCCTTGTCCCGGTTCCAGATATTTAATTTACCGAATGAATAATATAATATAGATTCGATGCCACGAAAATATCTTCCCCGGGAAAACCCGGAGCTATTTGAGATCAACACAGCAGCCTGGCTTTACTCACTGTCCCGGAAGCTGGGAAAACCGGTGCGCCTGGGAGAAATTCCTTCAGTGGAATGGGACAGGTTAAAATCCGCCGGTATGGACTTTGTCTGGTTGATGGGTGTTTGGAGCCGCAGCCAGATGGGCCGGAACGTAAGCCTCACGGACCCGGGGTTCCACAAGGTCTTTGATAATATCACCCCCGGATGGACACCCGAGGACGTGATCGGATCATCCTATTCCATCAGCGCGTACGAACCTGATCCGCTCGTTGGTACCTGGGATGACATTGACTTCACACGCAAAGAATTACATCAGCGGGGGATGGGCCTGATACTGGACTTTATTCCGAATCATACCGGTATTGATCATCACTGGATCACCCAACATCCTGATTATTATGTTCTAGTCCAGAAAGAAGACTATGAGAAAGACCCGGCAGCCTATTTCCCGATCAGCCATGACGGCAGAATTCTGTATATCGCTCATGGCCGCGACCCCAATTTCCCCTCCTGGACGGATACCGCCCAACTGAACTACTTTAACCCTCAAACCCGGGAGGCTGTCATACAAATAATCGAAAAAATTTCGCAGCATTGTGACGGCATCCGCTGCGATATGGCGATGCTGGTTTTAAATGAGGTATTGCAGCGAGTCTGGGGATGGGCTAATAAGTATCCGGCACATGCATTGCCAGCTGAGGAATTCTGGAAGCAAACGATACAGAGAGTTCCCAATCTGGTTTATATAGCGGAAGCTTACTGGGATACAGAATGGACTTTACAGCAATTGGGATTCGACTTTGTTTACGATAAAAGACTATACGACCGTTTAAGAAGCGGGCATCCCCATGACGTTTATCTGCATCTGAAAGCAGACATGGACTACCAGAAAAAATTGGCCCGTTTTATTGAGAACCACGATGAGTTACGGAGCGTTGTTGCTTTCGGGCGGGGAAAAGTTAAAGCTGCGGCTACTCTCTTTTCCACAGTGCCGGGCATGAAGCTCTACTTTCAGGGGCAAAGAGAAGGCCGGCAAATCCGTTTACCTGTACAAATTCGCCGGACAAGGCTGGAACCGGCAGATCAAGAACTCAAATCTTTCTACGAGAAACTGTGGGCAACGGTGAACCGGGAAGTATTTCATTCCGGCGTCTGGCAGCTAAGAGAAATTTTTCCGGACACGGATGGAACAGCGGAAAATCTGGTAGGATACACCTGGAAGCTTGAAAAACAAATTTTCCTTGTTGTCGTGAATCTAAACCAGCATCCGGCCCGGGGAATTATTTGTCTGGCGGACGATGTTCTGGAATCTAAGGACTATTTCTTTACGGACATGTTTAACCGGGTACGTACAGTTCAGCCCGGGAAGGTACTGGCCTACCCTGGTTTTTACCTGAATATGGACGGGTACCAGGCCCGGATATTGGAGATCATACCTGTTGAATAAAGACGATATCAACATTTTAAAACAGTCACCGATTTTTTCTGCTCTAAATGAAAATGAGGTCCAGGACCTGGTATCTTTAGTGAAGGAGCGCCGGTTAGTTCCGGATGAAGTGATTTTCTGGGAAGAGGATCCCTCAGACTGGTTTTATATCGTGCTGAAAGGGAAAGTCAAAGTAACTAAAATGACCTCTGCCGGAAAGGAAATCATCCTCTCCTTTTTTGGATCCGGAGAGATGATCGGAGAAGTAGCAGTATTTGAAAATAAGCCCTATCCAGCTTCGGCTCAATCGATGACTGAGTCCAGACTGGTCAGTATTCGAAAATCAGATTTTCTCAAATTTCTGCTAAAACACCCGGAGGTATCCTTAAAAACTATTGGCATTCTGTCCGGAAGGCTGCGCGAATCCCAGAGCCGCCTGCGCGACCTGGCTGGCGAGAAAGTTGAACAGCGCCTGGCCCGCCTGGTGCTGATGCTTTCATACAAGCTCGGGTCCACACTGCCTTTTACCCGTCAGGACCTATCCGATATGGCCGGTACGACTACGGAAACTGCCATAAGGGTCCTGAGTCAGTGGAAAGAACGAAGCATCATCCGTTCGGTCCGGGGGAAAATTATTATCGCGGATGAATCGAAACTGAAACTTATCGCAGAGGGACCGCCACTGGTCTAATTTTTGTTAGTTGGATATCCATACTTGACAAACGAATGAAGACCTAATAAATTAAAGCTCTATAGATAATTTTCACAGGGTTTCCTTTTTGTCATTCCAGCGTAGGATGGAATCCAGACACCTTATACCCACTCCTGGATACTGAATCAATCCCGTATCGTAGTACGGGACATGGTTCAGGATGACAATTAGACATAAACCCCTCTTTAGTATAGATAACATTTAAAAATGAAAAAGACCCTGACAATTGATAAGACTCTTGCGTACTTTATAAAAATTTGATATATAATATAATCTTAACAAGACCCAAGGACATAGAACCAGGCTATTAAGCTATTAGAAGAATAAACCCATCATGATTGGAATCAGGGAGAGGGGCGTATGGCTAAGATAGATAGTTTTAACTTCGGGTTTATCGTGGTAGACGACAAACAATACACTTATGATGTGGTCATTCTTCCGGACGGTACAGTAAAAGAGCGGAATCCAGGCAAGGGCAGATTGGGCAGCCACTCCATTGCCCGTAGCGAAATTGAAGCTTTGACCAGGGAACAGCCCGATGTTATCCTGGTGGGAACGGGTGTACAGGGTATGGCCAGGCTGGCTCACGATGCCGAATTTCTTCTGACCAAACCCGATCTTAACCTCACCCTTTTGCCCTCCCCGCAGATCGTCAAGAAATATAACCACCATGTAGATGATGGGGATAAAGTAGCAGCACTGATTCACGTGACATGCTAGGGCATGGTAATGAAGCAAATTAAGGTTTATACTTTGGATTTTTTAAAGCGATACCCGATGTTTCTTACCGTTTCGATGAAAGTCTGACCGGAGAATTCGATCTTACTTCTCAAGCGTCTTACATGAACATCTACCGTCCGGTCTCCACCGAAGTAATCATAACCCCAGACTTTGTTTAAAAGAGCTTCGCGGGAATAAACGCGTCCGCGGTCCTGGGCAAGGAATTTAAGCAGTTCGTATTCTTTGAAAGTAAGCTCCACCAATTTTCCTTCGACGCGCACTTCACAATTTGCCGTATCAATCACCAGGTCTCCCAGGCGCATTATTTCTTCTTTCTGACTATTTTTTTGTAATAATTTTTTCGCTCGGGCTACCAGTTCTCTATTGTCGTAAGAACTCAGGATGAAGTCTTCTACCCCGGGGTAGTCGCCGAGTTGATTTAAGGTTTCCAGAGTTATAATTGCCATCACGGGTAATTTACGCCGGATACGGCTCCCGGAAGTTAGCTCGCGTAAGACAGCCTGACTATCCTGGCCATCCATCTGGATGATCACCATCTCCGGGCCTTCGCGCACAACGCGGTCTACAATCTTGTCTTTAATGTTCGCAGTCAGACAATCAAAGCCCCATTTAGAAAGTTCAGTTTGAAGCTTTCTGGCGGCATCGCTCTGTTTGGTTATAATCAGTACACTCGACAAATTTCTCTAAGCCTTAAATCTCGAATCGTTGTGCTTCTATTTGAGATTTCTAATTTTCTAATCCCCTGATAGGAATCCCTCTTTGGGATAGATATTCTTTGGTTTCCTTTATCGTATATTTGGCATAGTGGAAAATACTGGCGGCTAAAACTGCATCCGCTTTCCCGGCGATCAAAGCCTGATAGAGGTCCTCCGGACTGCCTGCTCCTCCGCTGGCAATCACCGGCACCGTGACGACTTCGGAAATAGCTTTGGTCAGCTCAAGGTCGTATCCGGTACGATGACCGTCTGCATCCATGCTGGTCAGCAGAATTTCACCGGATCCGAGCTCAACGGCTTTCCTGGCCCAGGCGATAGCATCAAGTCCGGTTGGTTTTTGCCCGCTGGAAATGAAAACCTCCCAGCGGAGCGGACTGCTGCCGGGAACTCTCCGGGCGTCTATCGCCGTCACAATACACTGGCTGCCGAATTTTTCCGAGCTTTCCCGAATTAGTTCAGGATTCAGCACGGCAGCGCTGTTGATAGATACTTTGTCGGCTCCGGAATTTAGCATCTGGCGGATGTCTTTTATATTCCTTAGACCGCCGCCCACCGTTAACGGCATAAATACCTTCTCTGAAATACGTTCAACCACCGATCCCATAATATCCCGTCCTTCATTCGTGGCGGTAATATCCAGGAAGACCAATTCATCTGCTCCTTCGCGATAATAAAAATCTGCCAGTTCCACCGGGTCCCCGGCATCCCTGAGTTGGACAAAGCTGGTCCCTTTGACTACACGCCCTGCTTTGACATCCAGACAGGGTATAATCCGCTTGGTTAACATGTAACTCCTGATATTATAATGACTTTGATACCTGTACTTTGCATTTTGTTACTTTTTCAATCCCGCTATTTCAATAAAGTTATTATAAAGCCTTAGTCCCAGTTCACCGCTTTTTTCGGGATGAAATTGAGTTGCGACCAGGTTTCCACGGGCAACGGCAGAGCAGAATGAGATGCCGTAATCCGTTTCCGCAGCGACCATCGATTTATCTTCTGGATTTCCATAATAGCTGTGGACAAAGTAAAAATCGGCTTTATCCGGTATGCCCTTGAATATAGGATGTTTTATTTTTTGGTTGACCTGATTCCACCCCATATGGGGAATTTTCAACCCGGGCGGAAGCTTCTTGACGCGACCTGGAATGATATTCAAACATTCATTCCAGCCGCCTTCCTCGGTGCCTGTAAACAGAATCTGAAGTCCGATACAGATGCAGAAAAACGGCCGGTCTTCCTCTACCAGACGATGAATCGTCTCTATTAAACCAAGTTTCCGGAGGCTTGTCATAGTATCCGCAGCAGCGCCTACCCCGGGTAAAAAGACAGCTTTGGCTTGTAGTATGTCCTCTGTCCGGCTGGTTACCTTAGCCTGATAACCAATCTGGGAAATGGCATTGACTACGCTGCGAAGGTTACCGGCTCCATAATCAATAATTGCGATCATTTAGTTTATCCTCAGGTGACACGTTGCATGTTCTACGCGCTATGTTATACGTTTACCCTCTCTGTATTCCCCTGTGTAAAACGCCTGACTTCTACCTTACAAAAACGTAAAACTAATAACGTATTACTATATATTAGAGCATCAAGCAAAGAATAAGCAAAATTTTATCAACGAATCAATTTATACGGCAATCCATTTCCGCATATCCCAGTATACGATATTTAAGCTCAGGTTGTCTATTTAGCATCGTAGAAATAAATAACAATAATCTGTGTTTTCTAATTAATGATAGATATGCGGCAAAATATTCCTTATGTTTTACCGCTATCATGAGGAATTGCCGAAAGCGAACCTGTTTTGCAGTCATGTGTTTTTCTTTGTTATCTGTTATACAAAACTTTATAATAATTTATATAATTGATTTAGAAAGGCCAGGTAGAGACCATCTCATCAACAAATTGGTTCAAGATTATAAAAACATCTCAGGACAGCGCCGCTCGTTTGGGATGGCTAATTACTCCCCATGGTACGGTCGAAACTCCGGTCTTTATGCCTGTAGGTAGCCAGGCTACTGTCAAGGCGGTTACCCCGGACCAGGTGAAGGAAACGGGCACCCGAATGGTCTTATCTAATACCTACCACCTTTACCTCAGGCCAGGCACAGAAGTCGTTAAACAAGCGGGTGGACTCCATCGGTTTATGGACTGGGACCGTGTAATCCTTACCGACAGCGGTGGTTTCCAAATATTTAGTCTTGCCCGTTTGCGAGAAATTAATGATGAAGGTGTTAAGTTTCGTTCGCATATCGATGGCAGCGAGCATTTCATTACTCCTGAACTGGCTATACAATTTCAGGAATCTCTGGGAGCGGATGTGATCATGGCGCTGGATATCTGTCCCTCTTTTCAGGACGCTCCGGAGAAAGTTAAAGAAGCCATGGAGAGGACCCATAAATGGGCGGTAAGATGTTTGAAAGCACATCGAAGGAAGGATCAGGCCCTTTTTGGAATTGTCCAGGGCGGATTTAATGCGGACTGGCGTCATGAGTCTGCCGAATATCTGCGTTCGTTAGATTTTCCGGGTTACGCCATCGGCGGCCTCAGTCTTGGTGAACCCAAAGAGATGTTTCAAAAAATGGTAGAAGTAACCACTCCCCTTCTCCCCGAAAACAAACCCCGCTATCTGATGGGTGTTGGTTCTCCGGAAGATATCCTGAATGGCGTAGATCGGGGAATAGATATGTTTGATAGTGTTTTGCCCACTCGTGTCGCTCGAAACGGGGCACTTTTCACAGATAAAGGCAGGCTCAATATCCGCAACTCGATCTGGAAAGAAACATTCTCACCGGTTGATCCTTCCTGTAACTGTTATACCTGCCGGCACTTTTCCGCGGCTTATTTGCACCATTTATTTCGGACTGAAGAGCTGCTCGGTTATACTCTAGCCACGATTCATAATCTATATTACATGTTTCATTTTATGGAGCAGATCAGGGGATCGATTGAACAGGGAAGGTTTAACAGCTTTAAGGAGATATTTTTAGCCGGTTATCAGACTACGGATGAGAATGTCCGCCTGGCGCAGAAGCAGAAATGGTTAGAGAAGTGGGAAAATCCGAATGCCGCCAGCCAGAGCATCTAGTGGATTTTCCAGATCCCCAGGACAATCAGGATAATTAAACCCGCGATAGCTATTCCGGCGCCGACCCATCCCAGCAATGTAAGTACGGTAACAATAATACCGGCAATGATGACCCCGGTTAATATTGCCAAAAAAGACGGCCAGAACCGCAATCCCAGGATATAGGCAGCTAAAGAGGCTGTCCAGGCACCGGTTAAAGGTAAAGGAATGGCAACGAAAATGACCAGGCCGGCAAATTTATACTTTTCAATAACCCCGGTCCTCCGGGCAGTGTGCTTTAAAAGCCAATCAACAAACCGTTTGCCAATTGTAGTTTTTTGTATCAACTTAGATACCGCATCAAAAAAGAGAAGCAAAAAAGGGACCGGGATCATGTTACCAATAACACTCAGGTAAAAACCCTCATACCATGGCAGGTTAAAGACAGTAATAGAAACTGGTAAGGCTGCTCGAAGCTCTGCGATGGGTATCATGGCCATCAAGACGGTGATTAGTTCTTTTGACAGGGATGAGTTGATAAGCTCGTCTAACAAGTAGATACATCCTAATTATCGATGGACGCCTCTAAATTATTATACCAGACTGAATAGAGACTGCTTATTTTTACGGCCCAACCTGCAGAAATTACAGGCAGTCTCCCAGACAGGTACCGACGGAACGCGCCGCCCTGACTAAGGGATCATTCAGAGGAACGGTCCTCTGCCCTTTTGCTACTTCTTCCAGTGGGACTTCCACCAGCGAATTACAACTGATACCCACCATATAACCATAAGCCTTTTTATCAATCATATCGACTGCTTTAGTCCCCAGGCGAGTTGCCAGCACTCTATCAAAAGGCGTCGGAACGCCCCCCCTTTGAAGATGACCAAGGACTACGGTCCGTGTTTCAATTCCGGTCAGTTCTTCAATTTTGGCTCCCAACACAAATCCCACACCTCCGTAGCGGATTGGATCGGTGCTTTCTTTGACGATTCTCTGGACGACGATATTTCCGTCTTTTGCCCGGGCGCCTTCAGAAACGACGATGAGACTAAACCGTTTTCCTGACTTGCTTCTTTCTTTAACCTGTTCGGCAATAACGTTAATATTATAAGGAATCTCAGGAATGAGGATCATATCACCCCCTCCAGCGACCCCCGAGTGCAAAGCGATCCACCCGGCGTTGCGGCCCATAACCTCCATGATCATGACCCGGTGATGTGATTGCGCGGTAGTGCGTAATCTGTCAATTCCCTCAGTAGCTACGAAAACGGCGGAATCAAATCCGAATGTAACGTCTGTACCTCTCAGGTCGTTGTCAATCGTCTTGGGAATTCCAACAATGGGAATACCTTCTTTAAAGAGCGAATTGGCGATGCTTAGAGTTCCGTCGCCACCGATGCACACCAGACAATCGACACCCAGTTTTTTAACATTGGCGATCGCAATTTGAGAGACATCTTCAATCTCCAATTGGCCGTTTTTAAGAGAAGTATAGCGGTACGGGTTGGCGGTATTGGATGTGCCGAGAATCGTTCCGCCCATGCTGATAATGCCAGAGACGTCTGCAAAGCTCAGTTTGCGATGGCGATTGCGGATAATGCCTTCATAGCCGTCTTCGACGCCGATGACTTCCAGATTATGCTCAAGTATCGCTTTCTTTGCCACCGCCCGAATGACTGCGTTTATTCCGGGACAGTCTCCGCCGCCGCTCAGTATCGCAATTCTACCTTCTGTGCTCATAAGGAAAGCCTCCCTTAACCTTGATTACTTCTAAATATTATCGCAGATGTTTTGAATCTTATTGTACCACTTGTTGTGAATCAGGTCAGCAGGCAAATCACTCAAAAATAATAGCTCCGAGTTTTATTTTACTCGGAGCTCTATACAGGAGAAAATCAATTTTTACTTTCTTATTCCTATCAGGATGAGTCCCAGCCCGGCCATGGCTATGATAACCCCGACCAGAAATATCGTTAGCTGGATAACGGAATTACTGGAATAAAGCGGGGAGATTAACCTGGCTAATACCAGGCCTATCGCTGCCACTACTACACCAGCGATCCAGAATTTGAGTTTGGTGCTCATCCGGTTAATAAGGTGCCAATCACAGGGATGGAAGTCATGAAAAGACCGGCGACGATAGCCGTCGTAATGACACCGGCCACGCTCGGTCCCATGGCGAAAGGCAAGATCATAGCCTTTTTGTTAGCGTGAAAGGCGCATTTCTGAGCGATTTTGGCGGTGGAAGGTATACAGGATACGCCTGCAATTCCGATAAGCGGGTTAATCTTACCTTTGCTTAATTTATAAGCGATCATTCCACCTGCCAATCCTCCCAACCCGGAAAGCAGCAAGGCGATGCATCCCAGGACGAGTAACTTCCAGACGCTTCCGCTGAGAATGGTATCGGCGGTTAAAAGGGCACCTAAAACAAATCCCAGGAAGAACGTCGCGCCATATACTAAAGGTCCGGAGAGGAATTCCAGGTGCTTGGTCACGTTGCCTTCTTTAATTGCGACACCGATAAAGAACGAAGCAAATAAAGGCGCCGCGACAGGGAATAGAATACACAGCACCGCGGTGGCGATGATTGCGAAGACCAGCTTCTCAGTGCGGTTGATCTTGGGGATACTATTCAGGTCCATCGTGGTGCCCTGGATATTCTTAGGGATAAGGAATTTAATCATATAGGGGTATCCGACGTAAGCCAGGGCCAGGTACATATAGGCAATAACGGCTATTGGTACGAAGAGCTCTTTTGCCAGGACAAGTGAGGTAAACAGCACCATCGGGCCATCCGCCCCTCCCACAACAGCGATCGAGGCTGCCTGGCCCGGATTCATACCCATTGCCATAGCAATGGGAAATGTAAAGACGGTACCAAATTCCGCGGCTACGGCCAGCGAAAGGCTGAGGAATGGTTTGGCCATCATAAAATCGATATCGGTAATAGCTCCAATTCCCATAAAGATCATGCAAGGGATTAAACCGTTGGAGAAGGTGAAGTTAAAAATAGGTTGTAAGAAGTCGATCTGGAGGAAATTCATCAAGGTATTGTTATCGGCAATCAAGGGGTCCACAAAAAGGTTCCCTATCTGTCCGGCCTGGATAAACATAGTGCCGGCATTGACGGCGATCATCGCAATGCCCATGGGAATCATGATCAGGCCTTCCAGAACGCCCTTGAAACCATAATACACAAAAACGCCGCCCAGCAATATTAACACTATCCGGGTGATGGCAATAGCCGGTTCAACCTGAAAAAGGGTGTAAATCCCTTGAAACATTTCAAAAATCGGAATATTCATGGGAACTTTCCCTCCTGATCGACCTGATTAATGGGGTGCTGCTTTAGCTTCTAAATTTTCTTTTTTTTCGCTCTTGTGGACGATTGAGTAAAGTACTCTCATAATCACTGCCACGATTAAGGAAATGATGCCAAGGGCAACAAAAATGGCGACGGCGTAGATTAATGCTCTCAATGCGATCATGTCAGCACCTTGCCTTTCCGTGAATTGTCAATGTATCAGAGATTTTAAAATGGTTAATATTCAATAACGGCAACAACGTGACCAGTCTCTACCATTGAATTCGGGCCGACGTTCAGTTCGATGATTTTACCGGATACGGGCGCCACGATGGGGTTCTCCATCTTCATGGCTTCCAGGATGGCAATTTCATCTTCTTCCTTCACCATATCGCCGACTTTCACTTTTACTGCAAGAATCTTTCCAGGCATAGGGGTTTCAACTGTCTCTTTGGCCACGCTTCTGCTCCTTGCTCCTGCTAACCCTGTAAAAGGTGTTAAACAGGGCGATAAATTTATGGTCTCGGTCCGGTTCCCAGGAATTATCACATATGATGGTTGATATGATAAAGGGCGGTCGATTTAATTCTCCGCCCTTTAATGTTTTTATTTTCATTTATTAATCCTGGCTATTTGGTTGATGTTGCCAGGCTCCCTGCCAGTGGCCGCAGCACAATTTCGTTTTCCTCAACATCTACGACCACAGTGTCACCGAATTGGAACTTACCGCGCAGCAACTCTTCGGAGAGTTTATCTTCGACTCGGTCCTGGATCGCTCTGCGAAGAGGACGGGCACCAAAGACCTCATCATAGCCTTTTTCACCCAGGAAATCCTTGGCTTTATCGGTGACTTCCAGTTTCACACCTTTTTCCGCCAGTTGCTTGGTGACTAAGGTCAGCATCAAGTCTACGATCTTACGGATATGGTCCTTGGAGAGAGAATGGAAGACCACGACGCCGTCGATACGATTTAGAAATTCAGGACGGAAGGACTTTTTCAATTCGCCAAGCAATTTCTCTTTCATCCGTTCGTAGTTTTCTTCTCTAATCTTAGTTTCATTGCTGGTTGTCGCAAAGCCGATGTTTGAGCCTTTCCGAATAGTCTCGGCGCCGATGTTGCTGGTCATCACGATGATAGCATTACGAAAATCGACCCGGCGGCCTTTGGCGTCTGTCAGATGTCCATCATCGAACACCTGAAGCAGAATATTAAAGACATCCGGATGGGCTTTTTCAATTTCATCCAGAAGGATTACACAATATGATTTACGCCTGACCGCCTCGGTTAACTGACCGCCCTCATCATAGCCGACATAACCGGGAGGCGCGCCAACCAGTCTGGCGACAGTATGTCTTTCCATAAACTCAGACATATCCAAGCGAATCAGGGCATCTTCTTTCCCGAACATGAATTCGGCCAAAGCCCTGACGAGTTCAGTCTTACCGACACCGGTAGGACCTAGGAAGATGAAGTTGCCAATAGGATGACGGGGATCTTTGAGGCCGGCGCGGGCTCTTCGGACAGCTTTCGCAATAGTTACAATCGCTTCATCCTGGCCGATGATCCTCTTGTGCAGAGCATCTTCCATACCCAGCAAACGCTTGCTTTCGTCTGATGTCATCTGTACGACCGGAATACCCGTCCACATGCCGACTACTTCAGCGATATCTTCTTCTTTGACTTCCGGTTTTTCTTTTTCAAGCTGAGACTGCCAGTCTTCTTCCAGTTTCTTGATTTCTTCTTCAGTCTGGAGCTCTTTACTGCGCAGTTCAGCGGCATATTCGTATTGTTGAGTTGCCAGAGCGGCATCTTTATCTTTCCGTAGACTGTCTTCCTTAACTCTCTTTTCTTTAAGAGCAATAGGTACAGTCCAGTGTTTAATCCTGACTCTGGAGGCAGCCTCATCGATCAAATCAATGGCCTTATCAGGGAGAAAACGGTCCGGAATATATCTGGCAGCCAGAGTAACAGCCGATTTCAAAGCTCCATCCGTAATCGTCAGGCGATGATGTTCCTCATAACGAGTTTTGATCCCTTTGAGAATTTCAATAGCTTCATCAACGGAGGGTTCGGCAACCAGAACCGGCTGGAAACGGCGTTCCAGAGCAGCGTCTCTCTCAATATATTTGCGGTAATCATCCAGGGTGGTAGCACCGATGGTTTGAAGTTCACCGCGAGCCAGAGAGGGTTTCAGTATATTGGCGGCGTCTACCGCGCCTTCCGCTGCACCAGCGCCGACGATAGTATGAAATTCATCGATAAAGAGAATACAGTTTCCGGCGGACTTGATTTCTTCAATTACTTTCTTTAAACGCTCTTCGAATTCGCCGCGATACTTGGTTCCGGCAACCAGAGAGCCGATGTCCAGAGTAATCAGGCGTTTGCCTTCCAATGTCTCCGGGACATCGCCGGAAACTATTCGGTGAGCCAGCAACTCGACGATAGCCGTCTTACCGACCCCAGGCTCACCGATAAGAGCGGGGTTGTTTTTGGTCCGGCGGCTTAAAATCTGGATAATACGTTCAATTTCCTTTGAACGTCCGATAACGGGATCAAGTTTACCTGAGCGAGCGGCAGCGGTCAGATCGATACCGAGTTGGTCCAGTGCCGGGGTGCGGCTAGGAGTACGGGCAGCTTTGGGACGAGAAACGCCCTGTTCCTGAACTTTGGTAATCTCAGTTCGCACTTTTTCCAGGGTTACCCCTAGACTGTCCAGTACCCTGGCGGCTATGCCTTCTCCTTCCCGAAGAAGACCTAAAAGCAAGTGTTCAGTACCGATATAGTTATGCCCGATATACCGGGCTTCATCGATTGCGAGTTCAATGACGCGCTTGGCGCCGGGAGAAAGTCCAACTTCTCCCCGCGGAGCAGATTCGCCGTGGCCGATGATGAACTCCACAGCAGAGCGAACCTTATTAAGGCTGATACCGAGGTTTACCAGAACCTTGGCAGCCACTCCATCAGGTTCGCCGACAATGCCCAACAAGATATGTTCCGGTCCAATATTTTGATGACTGAAGCGCTGAGCTTCTTCCTGGGCTAGAGTTAGCACTCGACGCGCTCTCTCAGAAAATTTTTCAAAACGACTAGCCATATTATTTACCCCTGTTTACCCAAAGATTAGAAAATGAGTACTGTAACTATTATAATTCAAGCTCATTTAAACGTCAAAGCAAGGGAAGAGAAAAGCGAAGGGATTGTAGCTACGAAATGATAGATACAGCCAACAACATTGAGGCTAAGTGACGATTCTTTAAAGACGCCTGAAAAAGGGAACAAAAAAGCCTCCTGGCAATGACA
>DEUU01000219.1:7668-8545 GCA_002362735.1 Dehalococcoidia bacterium UBA3254 | reverse complement strand
CATAGTCCTTGACCTCCGCAATAACCCGGGCGGTCTCCTTGAAGAAGCCGTGGCAGTAACCAGCCGGTTCATTAGCACCGGGAACGTTCTCCTAGAAAAAGATATCAATGGAAAGATAACTTCCGTCCCTGTGACTCACGGCGTTGCCACCATAGACCTGCCAGTGATGGTCCTCATCAATCAGGGGACGGCTTCCGCTGCGGAAATCACAGCCGGAGCTTTAAGGGACGCTGGAAGAGCCAAACTCATTGGAGAAACTACTTTCGGCACCGGAACGGTATTGACTCAATTTCCCCTTTCGGATGGATCTGCCTTGATACTGGCCATACAGGAATGGTTAACTCCATCTGGCAAGACCATCTGGCACACAGGACTGCCACCTGATCAGGTGATTGCTCTCCCAACCGGGACTACTCCCCTTTTCCCCGAAACAGAGCAAGGACTGACTTCCAGCCAGCTGCAGGCTAGCGGGGATCAGCAATTGCTCAGTGCGATTGCCCAATTGTCTGGAAAGTGAACACGCTTTGACAAAGAAATGGACATAAAGGAGGTAATATGCCTTACCGAATTGAATACCGGCAGGGCCATAAAAACAGCAAGGGGGAATCTGCTCCCTGGGTAATTGTTAATGCCGATCGGAACGAGATTGTGGGCAGTTCGCACACTAAAGAGACTGCCGAAGCCAGTATCCGGGCACGGCTTTCCGCCGAGCATGGTGATTTTAAAGCCAAATAATTTTCTTTTGTCAACTTGCATCTGCTACCGCTGAACCTTATTATTTAACGAGAGACATCACTATGAATAAAAGGCGTGTTTCTCAGAAAATTTATATTGGGGATGTGGCGGTAGGTGGAGATGCGCCGGTATCCGTACAGTC
>DEUU01000219.1:6996-7342 GCA_002362735.1 Dehalococcoidia bacterium UBA3254 | reverse complement strand
ACTGCGGATGCGAAATCATCCGCTGTGCTGTACCGGACATGGAAGCGGCCCAGGCCCTCAAGACGATCAAGAAAAGTATTCCAATTCCCCTGGTAGCGGATATTCACTTCGATTATCATCTGGCTCTGGTGGCGCTGAACTCCGGTGTAGACGGATTAAGATTAAACCCCGGCAATATTTCCGATCCGGCAAAAGTTTCCAGGGTGGTTAAAGCGGCCAGAGAAAGACAGGTCCCCATCCGCGTCGGAGTCAATTTTGGGAGCCTTCCGCAAGACCTGGACCCCGGATTGTCCGTTCCCCAGCGAATGGTTGAAGCCGCGATGCGGCATATCCGTATTCTGGAAAA
>DEUU01000219.1:6500-6759 GCA_002362735.1 Dehalococcoidia bacterium UBA3254 | reverse complement strand
CCGTATTCTGGAAAATCTGGATTTCAATTTAATTAAAATTTCCCTCAAAGCTTTCGACGTGCCAACCACCATCGAGGCTTACCAGGAGATTGCCAAAAAAACACCGTATCCGCTCCATATCGGAATCACAGAGGCTGGAACTCTGCGACAGGGCATGGTCCGCAGTGCCACAGGCATCGGGATTTTACTGAATGAGGGAATAGGTGATACGCTCCGTGTCTCCCTCACCGCTCACCCTCGAGAAGAAGTCTTCGCCGGC
>DEUU01000219.1:6073-6239 GCA_002362735.1 Dehalococcoidia bacterium UBA3254 | reverse complement strand
TTGAAATTCTTAAGTGCCTTCGTCTACGGGAACACGGACTCTCGCTGGTTAGTTGTCCGACTTGCGGACGCACCGAGGTAGACGTCGTAGATTTAGCCGGCAAGGTAGAGATGCGCCTGGCAGGAATCCGGAAACCGCTTAAAGTGGCGGTCATGGGATGCGTGGT
>DEUU01000219.1:0-5787 GCA_002362735.1 Dehalococcoidia bacterium UBA3254 | reverse complement strand
AGGGATGCGGATATCGGCGTAGCCTGCGGAAAGGGTAAAGCCGTCCTCTTTAAAAAAGGGGAGCAAATCAAGGTCGTAGATGAAAAAGATATCCTGGAAGAGTTGATGAGGGAAATAGAAAGGTTTTAAGATAATTTTCTCCAAGAAAGAAATTAACCAGGACTGCTCTTTCCACAAGGGAGAGAATTTAATAAAGTTTCCTCTCCCGCGGAGGGGAGAGGAATTATTTAAATAACCTAATGGGAGTAAAACATGCGCTTATCAAGACTATTTGGAAAGACTTTAAGGGAAGTGCCGGCGGATGCCGATACTATTAGCCATCAGTATCTGATCCGGGCTGGCATGATCTGCCAGTTGACCACGGGAATTTATTCGATTTTGCCTCTGGGTCAGCGAGTGTTGACGAAGATTGAAAATATTATTCGGGATGAATCTAACAAAGCCGGCGGACAGGAAGTCATCATGCCGGTCCTGCATCCGGTGGAAATCTGGCAGAAATCTGGTCGCGAAACCGTTCTCGGCGAGGTGCTGTTTCATTTAAGGGACCGACGTGGCCATGAACTGGTCCTCGGCCCTACCCATGAAGAAATTATAACTGATCTGGTGTCCCGCAATGTCCAGAGCTATCGCGACCTGCCTTTGATGCTTTATCAACTGCAAACGAAACTCCGGGATGAACCTCGTCCCCGCGGCGGCCTCCTCCGCGTACGCGAGTTTACCATGCATGATCTTTACAGCTTCGATGTGGATGAAAAGGGCCTTGACATCAGCTACAACAAGATGCGCCAGGCTTATTCTAATATTTTTACCCGCTGCGGCCTGCCCGCCCTTCTGGTGGAAGCAGACAGCGGAGCCATCGGGGGCAAGGACTCGTACGAATTTATGCTAGTTGCGCCCAGCGGCGAGGATGAAATCATTTTTTGCGAAGCCTGTAAATGCGCTGCCAACGTAGAAAAGATGGTCAGCGTAAAAAGCAAAATAGAAGTCGAGAAACCTTTGCCGGTGGAAGAAGTCAGCACTCCGGGCATTACCGCCATTGAAGATCTGTCCAAATTCCTGAAAGTCGCCCCCAACCGAACTTTGAAAGTGGTGATGTATGCCGCCGATGGAGAGTTTGTCGTGGCCGTCATCCGGGGTGACCTTGAGATCAACGAAATCAAGCTCAAGAAAGTGCTGCATTGCACTGATCTCAGATTGGCGACGGAATCCGAAGTGATGGGAGCCGGACTGGTAGCCGGGTTTGTTTCACCGGTAGGGTTACAAAATCACGTTAAAGTCATCGGTGATGATTCAGTCGTCGCCGGAGTCAACTATGTCGCCGGAGGGAATAAAAGAGACACCCACCTGAAGAACGTGAATTACCAGAGAGACTTCAAGGTGGATATTCTCCAGGATATCGCCAAAGCCAGGGCTGGGGAAAGCTGCCCCAGGTGCGGCTGCGCCCTTTCCTCTACCCGCGGCATTGAAGTAGGGCACATCTTCAAACTAGGCACAATCTACAGCGAGAAAATGGGAGCCAAATTCATTGACGAAAACGGGGTTTCGAAACCCTGTATTATGGGGACATACGGCATCGGGGTCGGACGGGTCATGGCGGCAGCTATTGAACAGAACCATGACGATAAAGGCATCATCTGGCCTCTCTCTATCGCTCCTTTCCAGGTCCACCTTTGCGTCCTGTTTATGGACAACCCGAAGGTATCCGAAGCAGCGGACAAGCTTTATGAATCTCTTCAGTCCCAGGGCATAGAGGTGCTGTTTGATGAAAGGCCGGAATCACCGGGCGTGAAGTTTAATGATGCAGATTTGATCGGTATTCCATTCCGGGTGACCCTGAGTCCCCGTACGCTCGATGGTCAGAACGTTGAGCTCAAGCGCCGTACGGACAAGAAAGCCCAGATTGTGCCCATCGCCGGAATCGTCGAATTTCTGAAAGGACTAATAAGCAAAGAATTGGTATAAAATGATTGTTAGCCGGGTATTTCGGCGGGGAGGGGCAAATGGCGCTAATGGAAATTACTATTGTTCCCCTGGGGGCGGGCACTTCTCTAAGTAAATACGTCGCCAGGGCGGTCTGGGCGCTGGAGAGTGTGCCTGAAATTGATTACGAGTTAACATCTATGGGAACCATCGTTCAGGGTAGAATGGACAGACTGCTGGAAGTCGCTCAAAAGATGCATCAGGCTGTCATCGATGCCGGGGCCCAGAGAGTAGAAACTACTATCCGGATCGATGACCGGCAGGACAAGCCCGTGACATTATCAGACAAAATGGCTTCTCTTCAACAGGCACTGGGAGAAAGAGACTGAAAAGAATTACACGTTTTAAGTTTACAACTCCTTTCGGCAAACGTAAGACGTAAAACTTATTACTTATCTCTCTTCTTTTCTTCTTAAGTCCTGATTTGCTATAGTGTATTGGATGTCTGTATTTCTAATCTTAATTCTTCTGGGTACCGGTCTCGCCATCGGTTTTATCAGCGGCTTACTGGGAATTGGCGGCGGGATCGTCATGACGCCGGTCCAGTACTGGATCTACACTTCCAGTGGGATGAGCGTTGATCTGGCGATCAAGATCTCATTTGCCACCACTCTGGCCGTCATCCTCCCCACCGCTGCCAGCGGAGTCTGGCAACACCACAAACAGGGTGGAATACACTGGAGAATCGCCAGCTTCATGGGCATCTTCACGGCTATCGGCAGCTTCGCCGGGTCTTTTATTTCCGCCCATGTTTCCGGCTCCGTTCTAAAGATCGCTTTCGGAGTTTTTACCTTGATCATTGCCATCCGCATGCTGACAATAAAGATTACGGATAGAGACAAGCCTATTCGGGAAAACCTCTGGCTCTGGTTCGCTCTGGCTTTACCCATTGGAATCATCACTGGAATACTGGGTATCGGCGGCGGGATCGTGGTAATCCCGGTGCTGATACTGGTATTGAGACTCAAGATGTGCGACGCCATAGGCACGTCACTGGGAATGATGATTTTTACGAGCGTCGGCGGCATCATTGGATATGTTATCAATGGGGCTACCGCACCCGGCCTGCCGCCCTATACCATCGGTTATATTTACTGGCCGGCCTGGATCGCTTTGTCAGTGACCAGCATCGGGATGGCGCAGATCGGCGCAATTCTAGCCCACCGCGTTCCCGGGAAGCAATTGAACTATATTTTTATCGCTTTGTTATTCTATATCAGTCTGGACATGTTGGACGTGGTTAATCTAATAACAGCCCTTTTTAGTTAAGCCAGGCCTCCTTACAAATGACACTTTTTCTCTGAAGACCGATCGGGCAATCTGATATAATATCTTTATTAAAATCAAAGCCGTTGAGGAGGAAATCAGAATGCCCCCGATAGTCTCGATTGTTGGTAAGTCCAGCACCGGAAAAACCACTTTTTTGGAGAAGCTTCTCCGTGAGCTGACTGGCCGTGGTTATAAGGTCGCCACCATCAAACACTCTCATCACAGCATCACTTTTGATGATCCGAGTAAAGACAGCTTCCGCCACGCCCGCGCCGGCGCCGCGGCCACCATGGTAAGCTCTACAACTTCTTTTCAGATTATCAAGCCGTTAGAGAAGGAACTGACGATTGACGGACTGGCCCGTCATCTGGGGGAAGAGTATGATTTGATTCTAACGGAGGGTTTCAGCCGCGGGAATGCCCCGAAGGTAGAAGTTCACCGGAAAGAAGCGGGACCTCTTTTGGAAGTGGCCACTAACCTGTTTGCCGTCGTTACGGATGAAGTTCTGGATATTGAGGCTAAACAGTTTGGGTTGGAAGATGTTAAGGGAGTCGCTGATCTGATAGTCGAAAAGTTTATCAAACCCAACCGCGAGAGGGCTTCTCTTTATGTAAACGGCGAAAAAGTCTCTATTTCTGATTTTCCACGCCAAAAGATGATGGAATTAATGCTTGCTATATCCAGTAACCTGAAAGGGGTCAAGGAAATTCACAATCTCGAATTCCGCTATCAAAAAGATGAAAAGAAGTAATCTTTTAACCTCAATTATCGGGAATTAGTCCGGTGAGGAGGATATCTGAATTCTGATCAAGCCAGGAATGACACGATTCAGGAAATAAAAGCCACAAAATAATAGGTCAGCATTCCTGCCAGAAGAAGGCTATCTATCCGGTCCAGAAAGCCGCCGTGACCCGGGAGAATATTGCCTGAATCCTTAACTTCCATACCGCGCTTGAACAGAGATTTTATCAGGTCTCCCAATTGACCGATGATACTGATTAATAATCCCAGGACCACAGCCATTCCATAATCTACAGGAAGATGGAAGAAATAGACCACTGCTTCGCTGAGGATAATTGACCCCAGAACTCCGGCGACAGCTCCCTCCCAGGATTTTTTTGGACTGATATAGGGTGCCATTTTATGTTTCCCGAATGTCCGGCCGATCAGATAAGCACAGATGTCCGAAGCGAAGGTGCAAAGAATCGCCGCGAACACCCATCCCCGCCCATTATCCAGAGTCCTTAAAGCCACCATGTAGCTCAAGACCCAGCCGATGTAAAGGATACCCGCCACCGTCCAGGCCCAGTTCGTAAAAGCGTTTTCTTTTCCTTTTCGCCACAGCAAGTATATAAGAGGCAGTATCACCGCAGAAGTTAAAAGCATAGAACTGACCGGGATATCCTTAAAATGAGGCACCTTGCTGAAATGAGGGCTGATAATGAAGAGTAACGTCCATAATAAGCCAAAATAGGTTAGAGGAGCCACTCCTTTAGCTCGCTTCACCAGCCCGTAGAACTCCCACACCGAACCCAGCCCCCACCCCACCGCGAGTATTGTAAACCAGGGCATGCCGAACCAGACCACCACAACTACAATCGGGAGGGCGATGGCAATACTGATAGCCCGCTGCTTGAATACCTGGCTTACTTTCATTCGATTGTACTCATTAATTGGTATTTATCCTAAGACCGAACCCAGAAACTCTCTTTGGCCTCTGAGGAATTCGCCGCCTGACATCGGGCGTTTGCCTTCGATTTGCACCTTCAACACACCCAGGATTCCGTTACCTGTTCCCACGCCGAATGCTACTCCCGTGGTCCTGAATACAGGAAGGAGGGCTACCACTCGTCCGATTTCTGGGACTTCTCCGCCGGCCAGAGGGATTGCTTCGATTATCTTCAACTGCTTTCCCTGCCAGCGCGTATAGGCCTCCGGCCAGGGTTGAAAAGCCCGCACCCGTCTCCAGAGGTCCATCGCCGGCAGCTTCCAGTCTAACAACCCGTCTTCCTTGGTAATTTCCCTTGTAGTCGAAACATATTCCGGGTTTTGGGGTTCGGGTATCAATTTCCCTCCGGGCAAGGCAGCCAATACCTCCAGAAGCATTCGCGCTCCAATGTCGAAAAGTTTTCCGGTTAAGGAGGTCGCTGTATCCTGGGATAAAACTGGAATCTGAGACCGGGCAAAGATCGGGCCGGTATCCATTCCAGCGTCCAGCCGCATCACGCTGACTCCAGCATACTCATCACCGTTGAGAATTGTAGTGATCACCGGTGAGGGTCCACGGTACCGCGGAAGAAGAGAGGGGTGAATATTAATACAACCATAACACGGAATATCCAGCACAGTTTGTGGTAAAATTTGACCAAAAGCGGCGACTACAATGGCTTCTGGTTTTAAAAGAGCCAACTGCTCAACGGCTTCTGGTTTTTTTAAACTTGGGACCTGTATAACAGGCAATTTTAAGGACAGCGCCGCCTCTTTAATTGGAGGCGACACTGGCTCTCTGCCCCGGCCTGCCGGTTTATCCGGACGGGT
>DEUU01000227.1 GCA_002362735.1 Dehalococcoidia bacterium UBA3254 | reverse complement strand
TGGCTGCCTAATATGATGCAATAACAGCCTTCATCAATCTCGGAATTTAGCCTCTGCAAAATAAATTAGAGAAGAGGTGAATCATTAAGATCAGGAAATGAGGCAGTCAAAGGTTCGGAGCTTTTTGAAGAAGCAAGTCGTTCCTGACTCATGTTTTATTTAACCATGAAATTGTTATAGCATAGTAAGATAAGGGCAGCGACAATTAAATATAAGGAACGGTACGGTCTTCGGACAATGAAATAAAGGAATATTGTAGTTTTAGACTCAAAAAAGTTGAAGATACCTCGTGGTGAGAAGCTAAAAATGCTTAGAATACTTTTTCTATAATTTTATGAGAGGATGAGTGTAAAGATGGTTACCGCTGAAAAGAAGTCACAAAAAAGCGAAAGAGTGGAGAACCTTAAGAAAAAGCTCTTTCTTAAAGGTATCATCGGCGGGGGGTTTCCGGCTGGTGTCAGACTTTGTGTGGAGCGAGCCCGGCTTATTACTGAATCTTACCGCAGAACTGAATCTGAGCCGCCAGTTATCCGGGCAGCGAAAGCTATGGAATATACGCTGGCAAACATGACTATCTTTATTAAAGATAGCGAATTGATTGTAGGTTATGATGCCTCTGCACCTAATAGAGTCACTTGCTGTCCTGAGACAGGTTTAGACGCTTTTAAAGACGCTCTCACTCCTGAGTCTAGAAAATATGTCGACGTTGGAGATCGGAAAGAAATACGGAAGGTGATCGAATACTGGCAGGACAGATGTCTCAGGAACTATATTGAAGGCGATCCTGTATTGAAGACAGGCGAGGGTAAGGCACTGTTAAGTCATATTGTGGCTAATTGTACCACGTCGCCCAATCCTCTGGTCAGAGATATGTCGGGTGGCGTCATAGATTTTGAGTTTATCTTAAAGCATGGTCTGAACGGAATCATTAAGATAATCGAAGGCAAGATGGAGGCGGAGAAAAAGAGGGTGCCGAAATACGGGCCGGAATACGTGGAAGCCCTCGAAAAGTTCCATGAGTGGGAAGCCATGATTATTGCCTGTCGGGCAATGATCAACTGGGCTCTACGCTATGCCGAATTGGCAAGTTTTATGGCTGAGCATGAAACTGATGCACACCGAAAAGATGAATTGAAAAAGATTGCTGAAGTGTGTAACAAAGTTCCCGCAAACCCACCGGAACATTTGTGGGAATCTTTGCAGTTCCAGTGGTTTCTGGTTCTGGTTGACTACTTTATCGTAGCTAACAAAGAGGGCGGTATTGTAACCCGAATCGACCAGCTCCACTGGCCGTATTATGAGCACGATGTCCTTCAGAGCAAGGTTTTAAGCGAGGAGGAAGCAGTGGAATTGCTGGCCCTCTTCCGTTTGAAATTCAGTGAACTGGGGAGACTGATACCAAAGGCCTTGATGGAACAAGTTCAAGGGGTGGGAAGTATTATCACCGTGACAATTGGTGGGGTAAAATCAGATGGCAGTGATGCATGCAATGCCCTAACTGAAGCTGTTTTATCATCCTGTCTTATGGCAAGAGTTGCACTTCCCAGCCTGGTTCTGCGCTATCGGGAGAATATGCCGGCGGGAGTTAAATATCTAAGCTGGCAATGTCTAAGTTCAGGGCTGCCCCTACCTTCATTCGTAAATGACGAAGTTCAAATAGAAAATTTGATGGGTTATGGTCTTTCGCTTGAAGAGGCTAGAAACTGGGCTGTACAGGGGTGCTGCAATGCAGGGCTTGCTATAGGGGTGGGATTAGCTTCAAGAGCCGTTACCGCCAATTTATTTCCTGCCAAGTGTCTGGAACTAGCCTTAAACGACGGAGTGGAGATATACCCGGGACACGCTATAAGGGCCGGGTCGAAGCTGCCTCAGGGTGTTCAGGGCATCCGTCTTGGTCCATCTACGGGTAACGCAGAGCAATTTGGCTCGTATAAAGAAGTTGTAGAGGCTTTTCGGAAGCAGATAGGATATGCCGTAGGAATTGGGCAAAGGCTGTTAAGTATATCGCGATACCACAGGGAAAAGTATTTACAACCACTCTCCGTATCTTCATTGTCTTCACTGGCGGTTGACCGTGAAGGAGAACAATCCATTGTCTGTCCCAGCGGTACAGTAGATGCAGGTGACAGTTTGGTTGCCCTTAAGAAGCTGGTCTTCGATGAAAAGAAGTATACGATGAAAGAAGTCCTTAACGCCCTCAGACAAAACTGGGAAGGCTATGAAGAGATGCAGCAGGACTTCCTCAAGGCACCCAAGTGGGGAAACGATGATGACTATGCCGACATGGTAGTTAAGCAGGATGGTTTCGAACTAATAGGTGAAGAAGTAGCCAAGATTAAAAGCTGCTATGGGGTCACTCCCAGGATACAGTTTGGGGCAGTGGCTAACTGGTGGTCACAGGGAATGAAGACTGGTGCATTGCCGAATGGCAGGAGCGCTGGAGAAGGTTTAGCGGATGCCGGATTATCTCCCTGGTACGGAATGGATAAAAAGGGACCCACCGCGGTTCTTAAAACTTGCTCTAAACTTAATCACAGATTGTATAATGGAACTCTGTTAAATCAAAAGCTTGCCCCGGAAGCAATAGAAGGTGAAAAGGGGTTCGGCTTGCTTTTCCAATACCTGGATGCCTGGCACAGGCTTGGTTTACAGCACGTGCAATTGAATATTGTTAACGGCAAAACTTTGAGAGACGCTCAGAAGCATCCCGAGAGACATTCTGATTTACTTGTCAGAGTTGCCGGATACGTCGCTCCTTTCATCCAGCTGCGCAAGGATATTCAGGACTATATTATTGCCAGGACAGAACAGAAGCTGGGGTGAAAAATTAGGTGAAAGGGGTTTTAACATATGATTAATGAAATTAAAAAATATTTTATACCCAGTGACAAAGTACCCGAAGGTAAAGATGGTAATTTGATCTGGAGTGAACAGGATTCCAAGGGGGGAGTCAACTGGTTTTCTAAACCCGTGAGCCGGAAGGATCTTCCCCCGGGTGTTGTGCAAAAGGATAGCTTATCTTCAGAAAAACGTGATTAACCCGAGAGGAGAAGGTCGAGCACTCTCGACTTCGTAACTCCCGTTGTTATACCGGGAGTGCTGTCTGAGCAACTTTTTAAGCTGGTAATAATTTGTGATTGGTGTTGACCAGGATGATAACTGGGATAGTAGCCCTCGTCGAAAGGTTTTCGATTAATGATGGCCCGGGAATCAGGACTACCGTATTTATGAAGGGGTGTGGGATGCGCTGCCGCTGGTGCCACAGTCCTGAAACCTGGAATCCAAAGCCTGAACTGTACTTTGACAAAGCTAAGTGTAAATTCGATGGTAAATGTCTAACCGTGTGTCCTGTGCCTGAAGCCATTAATTTAAAGTCCGATACTCGCATCAACCGGAAATTGTGTTTAATGAGCTCCTGTTTGAAATGTGCTGATGTTTGCCCTTACGGAGCTTTAACTAAGGTCGGTGAAACGATGACGGTCTCAGAGGTCATCGGCGAAGTTGAGAGAGATATCCCGTTCTATGTAGATGGTGGCGGCATGACCATCTCTGGAGGCGAACCTTTGTTTCAAGCCGATTTTACCGCTGGCTTGCTCAAGGCGGCAAAGGAGAAAAAAATCCATACCTGTGTCGAAACCAGTGGCTATTGTTCGGCGAAAGATATAGAAAAAGTAATTCCCTGCACAGACTTATTTCTTTTCGATTTAAAGCAGATGGACGATACAATTCATCAGAAGGTAACTGGCGTATCTAACAAGATTATCCTGGAGAATGCCCGGAAGATTGCTCAGTCTGGGAATATCAGATTTAGAATACCTCTCGTGCCTGGAGTCAACGATACAAAAGAGTTTTTCGACAAGCTTGCCGAGTTTGCCGTCGCAATAGGTGTCAAAGCTGTTGACATTCTGCCTTACCATAACTATGCTAAATCCAAGTACACGATGCTCGGTAGTAAGCGTCGTTTCTGGAACGCTGGAATGCTTGATGAAGATGTAATCAAACAGTTTGAAAAACAGCTTCAGGAGTATGGATTAGAAACTACGATTGGTGGATAATAAACAAGTCGGACAATTCTTCTTTACCAGGCGGGGCTAAAAACTGGAAGAATATATCACCAGTTGGTATTCATTTATTTAGAATATTCAATCTCTCCAAAAAGTAATAAGATATATTATTACAAATCTAGATCAGGTATTGAAAACTGCGTTTAGTAGGAGAAAGAGATGAGTAACGGAATTAAATTACCACAATTGTTCTGGCACGGCCCCAGAGAACTGGATCTACCTTTACCTGAGAACTGGCACCTAGATGTCCGTAACTTTGCCGGGTATAACCGTCCTGCCCTGACTGACAGCCAGATTAAAGAAACGATCACCCATCCCATAGGTACTCCCAGGATTAGAGAATTGGCTAAGGGGAAGAAAGAGGTGGTGATTATCTTTGATGATATTCATCGACCTACCCGGGCATACCGAATGGTACCCCCCATCCTGGAGGAATTGGCTGAAGCGGGTATTCCTGACGGCAGCATTCGCTTTATGGCCGCTAATGGTACCCATGGCACCATGAACAGGGAAGACTTTGTCAAGAAACTGGGACCGGATATACCAGGAAGGTTTAGATGCTATAATCATAATCCCTTTGATGCCTGTACCTATGTCGGTACCACCAGCCGGGGTAATAAAATCTTTCTTAACTCAGAATTCGTTCAGTGCGACTTCAAGATAAGCATTGGCTCGATTACCCCGCATCTGTTTGCGGTCTTCAGCGGAGGGGGCAAGATGATTCTGCCAGGAGTTGCTTCCCGGGAGACCATTGTCTATAACCATACGCTACCTTGTGCCGCAGAAGATAAACCTCATTATGATCGAAACCCGGTCCCTCTGGATATGTCTGAAGCTGCAAGCTTTGCCCATCTGGACTTTAATATTGAAGGTCTCCTTAACGGATGGGGGGACACCTGTGCCCTGTTTGCCGGTGACCTTAATCTGTCTCATGATGCCGGTGTCCAGGAGGCTAAAACTCATTACTTTACGGAAAGGACGCGCAATAAGGATATCGTAATTTATAATGTTTATACCAAGATTACTGAAGCTGCTTCCGGTGTGGGTGCCATGTATTCCTCTCTCAATAAAGAGGGAGGGGATTTAGTCATAATTTGTAATTCTCCAGCAGGCCAGGTAGTCCATTACCTGGTAGGTCCCTGGGGCAATCTGGTATCCGCTAAAATGAGAATGCAAATCCCTATCCCACCGCATGTCAATCGCATCATCGTCTATAATGAATATCCGGATTTAGCGGGGTTAGGGTACATTGAAAACTCCCCAAAGGTAATAGCAGTTAATAAATGGGAAGATGTATTAAAGATTCTTCAGAAGGACCATGGAGATAAGGCTGAGGTTGGCGTCTATCCCAACGGGGACATCCAGTTGTGGCCCCGGGAGTAATGCAGACAAAGGGTAAAGGAGTAAAATCATGAATGGCGCTGAGTTGCTTTTAGATACTGTATCTGGAGCCGGAATAAAAGTATGCTTTGCCAACCCTGGCACCACGGAGCTTCCCCTGGCCATAGCCATGGATAGCAGATCCGACCTTAAACCCGTTCTCTGCTTGAACGAAGGTATCTGCACCGGAGCTGCCGACGGATACGGCCGGATGCTCGATAAACCAGCTTTAACTTTATTGCACCTTGGAGTCGGTTTAGCCAATGGTACGGCCCATCTTCAAAATGCCTCTAAAGCCAGAAGTCCGGTCCTCAATTTTATCGGTGATACTGCTACCTGGCAGCGAAACATTGAATGCGGTACCCAGATGGATATTGAGAGTCTGGCCAGAACCGTATCCCTCTGGTGTAAAACCAGTCTCTCCAGTGAGACCCTGTCTCAGGATGCTGCCGAGGCTATCGCGGCTACCGGATACGGAGGGGTAGCCTCTTTAATTATCCCTAACAACCTGCAGTGGACTGAATCTACCAACTCTAAAATAGCCAAACCCCGCTTCTCTTTTGATCCGGTTGATAATGACATAATTGAGAAGGCGGCCAGGTTTCTTTTAAATCAACGTAAAACTGCCCTGTTACTGGGTGGCAAAGCCTTGCGCGAGCCATGTTTGAAGTCTGCCGCCCGAATTAAGGCGGTAACTGGCTGTGACCTGCTTATGGATACCTTTCCTTCCTTTATTGAAAGAGGAGTGGGTTTACCGGATGTAACCCGGCTTCCTGTTATGACTGAAGAGGCAATCAAGCTGTTATCTCAATATGAAGCGGTATTAATGGTAGATTGTGAGGAACCGGTCACCTCCTTTGGCATCAAGGGCTTTGAAAGTTATCTGCTGAAAGACGGTCAGAAAAAGATGTTGCTGAATAATAACAAACAGAACATCGAGGAGATACTGGATCTAATAGCTGAAATACTAAAGGCTCCTCCGTTTTCTAAGGTCTCTTCCGGGATTGTCTCTGAGGTAAAGCGTCCTCAAGTCCCAGATGGAGAATTATCTCCCCTGAATATTAGCCTTACTCTGGCGGCGCTACAACCCGAGAATGCCGTGATTGTAGATGAGGGTGTTACCACCTCTGTTCCTTACTATCCTCTGACTGCCGCCTTACCACATTGTACTTATTTGACACAGGCAGGAGCGGCTGTAGGCTGGGGATTGCCTTGTACTGTTGGGGTAGCCATGGCCTGTCCTGATAGACCGGTGATAGATTACCAGGCCGACGGCAGCGCTTTGTTTTCTATCCAGGCTTTATGGTCTGCTGCCCGTGAATCCTTAAACATCACCGTCTTAATCTGTGCCAATAAAAGGTATGGTGTCTTAAAAGGCGGGTTGGGCAGAATGGGGGTTACCTCTATCGGACCTAACCTCTCCAGCCTACTAGAGTTGAATAATCCAGAAGTCAATTGGATGGATGTATCTCGAGGTCTCGGCGTCCCTGCTGCTTCGGTCAGTAATACTCACGAATTGGAGAAGGAGCTAAAAGGAGCTCTGGCAGAACCCGGTCCGCACCTGATAGAGATGGTCGTAAAGTGATATATCCCATTATTTAGAGTCTTTTAGCCCAAGTTCTAGCAATTAGTAATGCCAGGCTTGTGTAATTGAATTGTTTAAAATAATTCTTGCGGCTCTCAGGCCGGGCCTGGTAGTGAGCATTTGGGATCCGGGTGAATAAAAAAAGCATCTATTTAATCTTACCGGCTTTCACCTGCTGCTCCAGATAGGGATACAGTCCTCCCGCGTAGATTTTCTCCAATAGAAAGCCAGGAACCGGAGGAAACTGCATCTCCGTCCCTGTCTCCAAATTCTTCACTCTCCCTACCTTTAAGTCTATCTCCAGGCGGTCTCCTTGCTTAACCATATTGTTGATACCACGGCATTCTATTACCGGAAGACCGTGGTCAATACAGTTTCTCAGGAAGTTGCCGTTGGATGATTCACAGAGTACTGCCGCCACTCCGGCCCCCTTAATGGCCATGGAGGCTTCATCATGGTCATGACCATAGCCCATGCACTCTCCCGCCACAATGAAATCTCCCTTCTGTACTTTTTTAGGAAAATCGGGGTCTACCATGGTCATCACGTACTTACCTAATGCCTCGTAGGTGGAAGGCACTCCCTTGGCTTTTAATTCACGTAACATATCAAAGGGTAAGATCTCCCAATCTACATCCAGCAATCCCTCAAATACCCAGGCTTTACCTCTCAATCTATTTTCCATATATCTACCTCAATCTAAAAATATGTTCTGGGGTCTGTTATTTTACCTTCTACACAGGAAGCCGCTACCGTCGCGGAACTGGCGGCATAAATTTCAGCCTCTCTGCTCCCCATCCTTCCGGGATAGTTGCAGGTCCCGGTGGAGATACACACATCTCCTGCTGCCAGGGGTGTGTTGGCTCCCCAGCACATACCGCAGCAGGGTGCTGGCACAATGGCTCCCGCATCAAGGAAGATATCAATAAGCCCCTCATTCATAGCCTGTTTAAAAATGTTTTGAGTACCCGGGGTGATGTTGAGGATCACACCCTGATGGACCTTTCGACCCTTAAGTATTTTCGCGGCAATCCGCATATCTTCTATCCAGCCATTATCACAGGCGCCGATGAAGCCGCTATTAACCCAGGTGCCTGTATAATCGGTGACCGGCTTCACTATATGGCGTTTGGGAGGTGGCACTATTTGCGGCACCAGGCCGGACACATCAAATTTATGCACTTTGGTATACTGAGCATCGGGGTCACTGACTAAGGGCTCAAAGGGATCGCTGGTTCTCGCCTTGACATAATCAAGAGTATTTTGGTCCGGGTTGATGATGGCTGTCCACGCCCCGGTGAAGAGGGCATTAGTGCATAAAGAAAAGCGTGCATCCATACCCATAGCATCAACGGTACTGCCTGCAAACTCCATCACCTGCCCGGCACACCCTCCTGGCCCAACCTGCCCCAGGATATATTCATAGACATCCCGGGCAAACACTCCCTTCGGTAACTTGCCATCAATAATGAATTTGGCAGACTCGGGGACCTTAATCCAGGTCTTCCCTGTCATAAGGTATTCCCCGGAGCCATAAGAGAGAGTAATGGCAAAGGCCCCCAGGGCGCCAAGAGTAGGGGTGTGCCCATCCGCCATCTCGAAGAAACACTCTCCGGGTAAGGCAAAGCACTTTTCGGCCGCAAAGACGTGTTCAATGCCGGATCTACCTACCAGGTAGATATTCTCATCCGGTACGCCCATTTCCTTACACCAGGCCTGAAAAGTCCTCCGGATGGCTCCCGCTTGATGAGATGCGGTAGCGCCGGTATGACCATCAATATACACGATCAACTTTGGATCAAATACCCGGTTAAAGCCCATTTCCTTCATTTGTTTGGGGCCCCTTTGCCAGACATCCCCCAGGATGATGGGACGAGGTGAGCTTACCTGATCCAGGTATTCACCCGGCGATACCTCTGACTTGCCTGCGGCTTTTGCCAGTATTTTCTCTGTTATTGTCTTGCCCATGATTCACCTGCCTATTAGAACCTTTTCGTACGACTGAACATCTTCCATTCCCAACAAGCTAATGATTCTTGCTCCGGTCTTCTTC
>DEUU01000241.1 GCA_002362735.1 Dehalococcoidia bacterium UBA3254 | reverse complement strand
AAGACAAGAATATTACCATACAGCTACTGAGCTATGGCTTCGCCAGGGCGAAGAAAGCCCGCATGGCGGCGGCAGTGACCCCGGCGGCCGAGATGGCACTTAAGAATGCCGGAATAGCGGTTAAAGAACTGAAAGCGGTCAAGACTCATAATCCATTCACTGTCAACGATATAGTCATGGGCAGCCTGATGAAGATTCCACCCGAGATTTTTAATAATTATGGAAGTTCACTGATATGGGGACATCCACAGGGACCTACCGGAGCCCGCGCTACGGTAGAGCTTATTGAAGAGCTAATAAAAATCGGAGGAGGTTACGGCTTATTTGCCGGATGCGCGGCTGGTGATACCGCTGCAGCACTGGTAGTTAAAGTTTCATAAATAATTCGAAATCAACACTATTTATAAACAGAGTTACAAGGGGAAAAAGCTGGGAGCAACAACTCCCAGCACCCATTTTGTAAGAGTTTTCTAACGGGGCAATATCACCTTTGACGGTCATATTCAAGAAGATCCTTCGGAAGCTTTAGACACTTATGAACCCTTTTATTGATGACCCCCGACCAGGCCTCCAAAGTATCCCGAGCTTATTGTAAAGATAGCGCCTCAAATTAACCTGATGGTTTACGCCTTCACTCTGTATGGCAATCCTGCGCACATTGGTAGAGTGATGCCAATTTCCGTACAGTGGTATGTTCAAATAACAGTGAACTACTACCGTGCAGGACTTTGCAGTGGTAATAAATTATAATACCAGAAAAAGACAAGCCCTCGACCTGGTCAAAAGGAGGAAAGCTTATCTATAGCCCGCTGCGCTAGTAGTCTCAATTCGATTTGATACGATAGTCAGACTTATTTGAATTGGCTGCTATGGCTCTTGACAGTTACTTCTTGAACTTCTACGATTAGTCTAAAAATAAGCTGGAAGTCTAGACGTTGATACCGAACAATGGTCTCTTTGAAGAAAATGAAATTACAACCCAGGTACAGACTGGTTTCAGTCTGGATGACGGCGGCGGTCTGCGAGTAGTCAGCGCGCAATTTCTGGAAGAGCAGAAATTCAACTGGGACATTTTTGAGGGCTTTGATAGTCTGAGTGTATTGACCTATTCCGCCAGTGTAAATGCCATAGTCAGAATGCTGGATAAATATGCATTCAACAGATTTGAATGCATCTTCGGATATCAAGGCGTCTTAAGAGATATAAAAGACATATTATCATTCCAGAAAGTCGTGGTCAGTGATATGCGCACTGCTATTATCGGGCTGAAAGACAACCGGCATTCCTATATTCTGGAAAATGTACACTCCGGCCGGGCTCGCTTCTATGTCATGAAAAAATATGTTGCGCATGCCAAGCTATATTTACTAAATAATGCAGATGGGCACACTCGAGCCATTATCGGTTCAGCTAATCTTTCCGAACGAGCCTTCTCAGGCAATCAGCCGGAGACTCTGGTAAAATTCGACAACGATGAAAAAGCGTGGCTTCACTATAACCGCATGTTTGATAAATTGAGAGACGCGGCTTCTGATGAAATTCAGCTATCCGAAGATAGAATTACAAAGGCTGATATCGAGATCTTTGAAACACCGGTCATGTCTGATTCAAAGACTACTCTGATTATCGATACTCCATCGGCAGAAGAAATTGAGTTAACAGCACCGATCCAGATTGCGCGGATAGAGAAGGTCGCGGCAGCCATAGCTCCAAATATTTCGGCTGCGATTCCTCCTATACGGTCCGGAAAGCAAAAAATCACTCCGGAGGTGAAGAGGGATATCAGCCGTATAAAGCTGGTTAAATCCGCCGAGGAAGCGGATAACCGCTATTTTTCTCTGGATAGAGTGAACCGCACAGTATTGCTTTCAGGGCAGCAATTCTCTCTAAATTATGACATCAACGGAGTCAGGACAGACACGAATTTACTTTTAAATTACTTTAAAAATTATGAAGGGGCATTTGAGGGAAATGTGCAGCGGCTTCAGCGGGACTACTTCACTCTGATGGCATGGCTGTATTTTTCTCCATTCATGTGTGACATGAGGGCCTTGGCTTTACTGCAAGACAGCGATGTCATTCGTTTCCCTTCATTTGCAATCATATTCGGCAAGTCTAACTGCGGCAAAACGAGCCTGGTAGATACTCTTATGACTTCAATGTTCGGCTATACCAGGACAATACCCAAGGATGCTTTTACATCTTCCAACCTGAGGACTCTACAGCAAGCTTACAAAAGATTTCCGGTGGTGTTCGATGATATAGGACGCGCCGCTTTTATCCGCCATGGAAGAGAAATGATTAAAAATGAGATGCAGGCACCTGTAGTAGAACATCCCGGGTTTATTGTCTCGATGAACGCGGAGCCTCAGTCTTTTCCTGATGAGATTGTAAAGCGTTGTATGATGATATATACGACGACAGCTCTGCCACCCCATAATGAAGAGCTCAGACAACGATTACAAAGTAAGATCCAAGAGTTGCGGCATGGGTTAACAGGTCAATTCTATCGACGTTACCTGGTAGATATAATGGACAGACTGGAGAATACAAGACTGCCGGAAGACTGGCTGGAATTGTCGTCGAGCATTATTGCGAAAATTATTTCAGAAGTCACGAACGAGACGCTCCCCCCTGGTGCCATACAGTGACATGGCTCGACTACGCTGAAAAGCGGTATGACCGCGTTAAAGGGCGGCTGGATGCATTGTTAAGGCCATCTTCTCAAGCCAGATACGAAGGTGAAGTTCTTAATGGCTGGAAAGTTGAGAGTAATAAAGTTGTTGTCTGGGAACAGAGAGACGCCTTCGGCCGGCGCGGGTTTGATTGGGACGATGTGCCATCGACTTTGATTGATGAAGAAGCCAGCGGCGGCAACAGGACAGTGCTCTACCGAGTCAGTCTGGAAAAATTTCTGGGGCACCATCTGAAACCTATGCGTCCATGGTGGATGATCTGGCAAACTTAGCAGGTCGGGGTTAAGTAGAGTTCAGTCAGCAAACTTATCAAATACGAGGGTCAGCATATGCATCACAAGTACTGGCATCTGTTAATACTTTTCTGGTTGCTCCCGGTTATTCTTCCTGTAACAGTGCTTTCAGGTTGTGGTTGTAGTAAAACGGCAGGGACGTCAGTTTTATCTGCCTGCTCGGGAGATGTTCAGGTCAAAATTGCCGATGCCGTTGAGTGGGTACAGGCAAAAGTTAAAGCAATACTTACTGTTAAAGATGCAATTAAGACAGGGGTGGATTCTTCCGCTTTGATAACATTCTTTGATGGCAGCGTGATAGAATTAAAACCTAATACTCAGATAGAAATCAACGAGTTGATACAGGGCAAATCGAAAAGCATAAAACTAAAGCAAGAAATAGGAGAAACGCTTAGTAAAGTTGAGAAGCTTATGGATTCTGCCTCCCGATATGAAATAGAGACACCGGTAGCGGTGGCGGCGGTGCGGGGCAGTCAGATGGTAGTACAAGTAGTGGCCGACGGAACAACTTCCGTAGGTAACGTTGAAGGTTCTATAAGTGTTACTGCACAGGGTAAAGAAGTAATTATTCCCGAAGGTAAACACAGCATTGTTGTCCCCGGGGCGACTCCGAGTCAACCGTCTGAGGGCACTACTTCTCGTATTATTTCAACTCAGATTTATACAGACCCCGATGGTGATTTATTCAATAATCAAAGTATGTTAATTACAGGACCAGACTACATTGATATCCAGACCAGCCAGATATATTTTACAGACGGAAAATGGATTTTAAAGATGGGACTTAAAAAGACTTTACCCTCAGCTGCTTCTGTAACCGCTAAAACGCTGGTTGAATGGAATTTCTTGCTTGACTTCGATCGGAACAAGGCTACCGGACTAAACAGGCCGTTCATAAGCAACGATATAGGCTATGATTTCCTGGTGCAACTTTCTCTCGAAAACAATGTTTATTCCTGCCATCTACTTGATCTGGTAAAAGACAAATCAGAAACAATTGATTATATAACCAATGAAAAAAATATTGAGATACAGATTCCGTTAACCTCTTTCGGAATTACAGATGTGAACACACTGCCTGCAATCGATTGGGGAACATGTGCCATATACTATAAAGATGAAGATCCAAGAAACCAGCCTTCTTTCACCGATAAAGCACCCAACGATGGGCATTATGCATTTACTCAAAACCAGAGCTCTTACTCGGCGTTTGATGATTTTAGTAATAAGAACGGAAATCCGAACGGAGTCTGGTCTTACGGTTGGATGCCCAAAGATTTTAGCGTTTTTAATCACTATGCATTGAACGCCGATAGCGTTTTTAAAAAGTACGCTCCGCGTGACCTGATTAGCTGGTATGCAGAGTTAGGTAGCGACCGTACACCCTGTATATGGATTAACACCGGTGACACGGCTTATGGAGCGCCAAATCACTGGCTCTCATTACATCCTGGCCCACGTGAAGAGCCTTCGGTAATACGATGGACTGCCCCGGTGACAGGTAATATTCAGGTCATGGGCGAATTTCTGCCTGGCGACTCAGGGAAGATGACTGTTGCCATCAGGCACAAAAACAGAGAGCTATGGACGGCAACCGATTCCGGCAAGTTTAATCTACCTGTAGAGGTGTTGGTTGGGGATACACTGGATTTCGCGGTTTATGGCGGCTATTGGTCAGGAAATACTCCGTTGAGCGCCAATATCACATATATACGTTAATCCCGGTTATCTAAATGCAGCCCGAAACTCCATTGAATGAAGGATAACTGAAAAGATCCGAGTTATTTCTACATCTAAAATATGATATTAGCAGGTCATATTTTTTTAAGATTATTTTCACTGGAAAGTAAAATGATTTGTAATCGAAACGAAAGACCTTTCAATCGTAAGTTCATGGTAATCACACATTTCCGATGATTTTAAGTAATATTTTTAGTATGGAGACTATTAAGCATTGGAAATCGATAGCGGTAGAGATCATGGAGAGGGATGAGCTTCATTCTTTCAGGTTGCTGCTTCTGCCTGATGCGTTTTCCGCCATCTACTGTTATTCATGCATTTTGCAGGTTTTATTAATACCACATATATATTTATATTGAAGGCTCCAATAAAGATAATTCAGGGGAATTTCCAAATCTATTTGATCTGTGTAAATGGATATGCGTACTGGCTGTTCTTTTCGGCATTAAATCAAAGCTAATAAACACTATAGTTTTCCTTAATTACTCCCTCATAGTCCATTAATATTAATTAAATAACTCAAACGATTTAAAATTCTGTTTATAATTGGAGATATATTATGAGTCATAATATTCATGAAATAAGAAGAGTCTGTATTTACGGCGTTGGTGGAGTGGGGGGGTTCTATGGTGGGAGAATAGCTGAAGCCCTTCAGAAAGATAATTGGAATAAGCGCGAGATATATTTTATAGCGCGCGGCGATCATCTCCAGGCCTTAATACAGAATGGGATCACAGTTAAAACTCCAGAACGAACCATCAGGAGTGTCCCGACAAAAGCCACCCCGGATTTCAGGGAAATTCCTGTACCGGACCTGATATTATTATGTGTAAAAAGTTATGATCTTAAAGCCGCTGTTCTGGATATTAAATCGAAGATACATGAATTCACAGTGCTCATACCGCTACTTAACGGAGTAGATATCTATGAAAGAATCCGCTTGGTTCTGGAGAAGGGTATTGTTCTACCATCTTGCGTTTATCTGGGCACACACATAGAAAGCCCAGGGGTGATAAGTCAGAGCGGAGGTAATGGAATTATTCTATCAGGACCAGACCACCGTTCACCTTTTTACAATGCAGAAAATGTCCGGATATTCTTCAAAGAACTTGGAATCGGATTCGAATGGAATGATATCCCTTATCCTGCAATCTGGGAGAAATTCATTTTTATCGCGGCTTTCGGACTCGTGACGGCATATGCAAGAAAAACAATGGGTGAAGTGATAGAAGATAAAGAGTTGAATAAACTGGTACGCGGCATAATTCAGGAAATCATCTCCATCGCAAAGAAAAAGGCAGTAATATTGCCCGAAGATATTATTGAAAAGTCGATAAGAAAAGCGAATAATTTCCCCTACGACGCGAAGACATCTTATCAAAGAGATATTGAGTCGTGGCCCAAGCCTAATGAAGGGGATCTTTACGGTGGCACTATACTCAGACAAGGCGCGGCATTGAAAATCCAAACTCCATTAACAGAAATGGTTTATTCCAGAATACGGGAAATAGGAAACAATACGTAGATAATATCTCGATCTTACTTAAATAGAGAGGACTTTCGTATTTATTCCTGATATGAAATCGGCAGGGTAAAATAGAATATTGAGCCAACGCTCCGGCTCGGATTCCACCCGGATTCTCAAACAGTGACTTCCGGTCTAAATAAAACTGTTGAATATTCCGGCCCTGACGTTATCGGTCGGTGGCCACCCTCGAAATCAAGAATTTTTTTCTGGCCTTATTTTCTTTTTCCAGCAGTATTTATGACGGCTTGGGCGTTTATACTCTTGTGGCGAGCCATTTTCAGTTTAAGACCTTACCCTGAACGACGATCATATTTGATTTCTCACAAATAACAGCTTATGATTGGTTAGTCCATTTATTCAATCATGGTAATCAGGATAAGGGAAACCTCAATTTGACGAATCGTACTCTACCAACTGGAAATATAAAAAAACAACCCCGATTCTTCTACGGTTATTTTATTGTCCTGGGCGCTTTTTCAATCTTATTTATTGCTGGAGGATCTCTTTACAGCTTTGGGGTCTTCTTTAAGCCGATGTTGAGTGAGTTCGGCTGGACCAGGGCGGCGACTTCCGGTCCGTATTCGCTGAATATGATTATCATGGGGATTTGCGGTATTCTCATCGGCAGACTCTGCGACAGGTTTGGTCCGAGAATAGTCCTGAGTATTTGCGGTTTACTCATAGGTTTAGGCTACCTGCTGATGTCACGCGTCGAGGCTATCTGGCAAATCTATCTTTTTTACGGAGTGATAGTAGGTATTGGTATGGGAGGTACAACTGTCCCGCTGCTGTCAACTGTAACCAAATGGTTTATCAGAAGGAGAGGTCTGGCTGTTGGTATTGCAGTTTCAGGTTTTAGCGTCGGTATGGCAGTTATCCCATCTCTGGCTAATATTCTTATTTCCAACTACGGATGGCGAATTTCCTTTATTATCCTGGGCTTAGCATCCTTTGTTTTGATAGTCATTTTTTCCCAGTTCATGAGGAATGCCCAACTTGGTATTTCAGCTCCAGTTATTAACGGTGCGGGGACCGAAAACTTGAAATCACAGGTCCGGGAGATGACAATTCGGCAAGCTGTTGTTACTGCGCCATTCTGGATTATCTTTTTCATGAGTTTGTTTCTGGGTTTCGGTGCGCAAATGATTGTTGTCCATATCATCGCTCATATTACTGACATCGGGTTCTCGGCTGCGGCTGCCACCATAGTACTATCAGTTATCGGACTGATAAGTATCATCGGTAATGTTGTTATGGGCATCATTGGAGACAGGGCGGGGAATCGTCAAGCCATGATTATCATTTTTATCCTTTTGACGGCGGCATTTTTATGTTTGAGATTCGCCGGCGAGCTGTGGATGATATACTTTTTTGCCTTAATCTACGGTCTGGGGTACGGCGGATATACCACCGTACAGTCACCCCTGGTGGCGGACTATTTCGGGCTGAGGATCCACGGACTGATTTTTGGGATGGCTACGTTCGCGGCCACCATTGGAGCTTCTCTGGGACCTCTTATCGCCGGATGGATCTTTGATATTGACGGCAGCTACAATTGGGCGTTTATTATCTGTGCCGTTATAAGTATAACCAGTCTGATACTCTCGATACTGCTAAAACCAGTGAGGAATAGTTCAGTATCAAGATCTTCTGCCTAGAGTATCTAACTCCTTTTAGAATAAACCCCTCATCCATTTCCTTATAAGCGGTTGATGATTAACCTTCATTAATGGGCAGCGGAATAGTCGTAGATAGCTTTCAAGATTGGCATTATTGAGGAGAATCCCGGCAATTTCGTCACGGAGCAAATCGAAGCCAATTACCAAACCCGGGATCAGGATAACAGGCAATACTGCAAAAATGCGGGAAAATGTAGAAGCCGGGATTTCAATTTCAAGAAGATCCTCATGGGTTAATTAATGATTTTTACAGCTGTTTTCTCACAGCTTCTATGAAAGCAGCCACGATACTTTCAACGGTGGAATACTCTGGCTGCCAGCCCCATTCCTGGCGGGCATAACTATCATTAATGATTTTTGTAGCAGCGGGGCTTTTATGAAGTGCCATAATTACAGGATCCGGATTATATGTTACTACGAAATTTGGAACGCATTTCCTGATGGCCTTTTCTATCTTTTGCGGAGTAATGGGAGGCGGAGAACCGGCAATATTATAATTTACCATTTTTATGTTTTCTTTTGGTGCTTGAAGTATCAAATCGGCAGCCCGTGCTCCATCCGTAATATACATCAAGGTAGGGAGAGTACTATCCGGAGAGACCGGACATTCACAAGGCTTTCCCAGGACCGCACTTTCGATCATTTTGATATACCAGTGATTGGGGATTTTGTCACCTGGCCCTATGACAACCGGGTAGCGGACTGTGCGGGCGTCCAGGCCGAATTTATTGCGATAATACCGTACAAGCCCCTCATTATGTAATTTACTTATGCCATAAAATGTGGTTGGGCGCTGGATAGTGGTATCAGTTACTTCGCCCTTAACTTCCAGACTGAAAGTAGCCTGGCTGCTGGCATACATTACCTGTTGGACATCAAATAAACGAGCAGCTTCCAGAATATTATAGGTGCCGATAACATTGGCTCGAAAGGCACTCCAGGGACTGTTTTCGGAGGGCTGAGTAATCATAGTCCCCAGATGGTAAATAGTCGTAACTTGATTTGATTTAATGGCATTCAATACCTCAGACCAATTACCCAGGTCTCCCTGCACTAACTTTACTTTATCTTCGATATCGCTAATTCGGAAATGATTGATGGTGATGTCAAAAAGGACCACTTCCTCACCACGGTTTACCAGCAGATGCGCCAGTTCAGCGCCTATCAATCCGGTGCCGCCGGTAATTAGTTTGGCCATTATCTTGACCTCCTAACTCGCGTTATTGATAATTTTCCGTTCTTGATGCCGGTAGGATGATCCGGCCCAGCAGGCATGTTACCTGTGACCTCAAAATGCTGCTCTCCGGGGTTGCCCGCAAAATAATCGTAAACTCGATAATTTCCTATCCAATTTCCAGTTCTTCTACTTTTTCCGGTAAGGGAATGCCATGTTGATCCCAGCCCATTAGTGCATAATAGAAGCGCCTGTTCCTATCATACATTGAACTCGTGGCCTTGTAGTCCGCTAAAGATCCTCCATTGGTGGGACCATAATAACGGGCAGGCAAGACGTCATCTTTATCTGACAGACCTTCACGCATATTAAACAGTCTCATCAGGGTCAAGATTCTCTCACCAATTCTTAATATTTCCGGGATTCCCGTATCCCATCCAGTAACAGCCTTTACAAGATCAACAAGTTGCTCATAATCCCTGTCCATAAAAGCGCAAAGGACCAGTGAATCATAAACTGCCGTCTTCAACTCCGACATTCTATACATACCGATCTTAGCAGGACTTAAATCATTCTGGCCTGCCGGAGTCAAATACCCCAAAGGATGGTAGGCTTTAAATACCGGAGGAACTTCCATCACGAAATCAGGTTCAGAGTGACCGTGATCGGCCCCATTCGGGGATATCATATAGTTCATATATAAACCTGATGCCGTTCTTGGATCATGCATGGGAGCCTCTAAACCTTTCACATGCATCGCAAATTCCTCTGATCCTTTCCCAATTTGCCTGGACATTCTGGCGGTACCTTCAGCCAGAAAATTACCAAAACCCTCTCGTTTAGCGATCAGATCTACCAATTTAAGCATCAGATCTGCATCGCCCCATTTTAACTCTAATCCCCCCGTGTCTTTTTTAGTCAATAATCCTTTTTCAAAGCATTCGATAGCAAAAGAAATCACGCTCCCGGTAGAAATAACATCCAGTGAATAGGCACTGCATCTTTCATTTCCCTTGCAAATAGCTTTCAGGTCACTGATCCCACAATTAGATCCCATACTGGCCAAAGCTTCATATTCAGGCCCGCCATAAGCCGGGTCTACATGATAGGGGGAATCTACTTTACATTCCCG
>DEUU01000132.1 GCA_002362735.1 Dehalococcoidia bacterium UBA3254 | reverse complement strand
CTTGCAATGCCCCAGAAATATAACCGGCTTCTATTTTTACCGGCTCCACGAATGGAATTGCTTTAGATGGTGAATTATTAGATGGTCTCTTCATATCGGCCTCCGCTCTATTCAGATTATCGAGCAAATTAAGATATCACCCGGCGCGGTTACACAATGTTACAAAAGACTATCGATTAGGGATCTCGTACATTATAAACTAGTACTTCCCCTAAATCTTTTTGGGAATAATATGTATTTGCGACAGCGAATATTATTATCTTTACCTCATGGGATGTCAACTGACAAACGTGAATTTACAGTTCTCTTTTAGTTGATTATTGATCATTCTCGATTTAGCAATAATCTTTTCAAAAGGATGTCCAATTTCGTGGGTTTCCGTAATCTCTTTATCTATATATAACAACACATCAATTATGAATGACCATATCCTGAACATCTTCTTAAATTTATTAGTACCGCCTTTATTTGGTTGAATATAACAAAAGATTCAACCAAAAGAGAACTATAAAAACATTATTTATTAGTTGACATACCCCACACAAGTCACGATAATAATTACCATCAAAATCCTCAACAGACTACCTCATTTGTCTATCCTATAAGATGCGGACGGTAACCAAGATCTATATAGCAAGAGAACATATCAATTATTCCGAAATTCTTTTACTTGTAAGGAGAACACACAATGAAACTGGAGAAACCGAAATCCAATTATCCCTTGCCCGTCGCTGAACCCGAGGAGGTAGGAGTTTCCTCCAAGAATTTAGCTTTTCTCCACTCCTGTTCACAAAAGTATATCGACGCCCATAAAGTCCCTAATCTCATTACTCTAGTAGCTCGACATGGGAAGATAGTCTATTATGAAGCGCAAGGATATATGGATTGCGATAGCCTTAAGCCGGTTCATAAAGATACTATCTTTCGGTTGTGGTCTAACAGCAAGCCCATAACAGGCGCTGCCACCATGATTTGCGTTCAAGATGGATTATTATCCCTTGACGACCCTGTATCCAGATTTATCCCGGCGTTTAAAAATCAAGTTGTTCGGGTAGATGAAATCCAATATCTTAGCCGGTCTTTAAAGCCATCAAATGCGTCTCCTATGTCAACTTATACAGTTCCTGCCGAAAGGGAAATCACCATACGTGATTGCCTGTGCAATACTACCGGTCTCGCCTCTCTCCGCACTGCGCCCCTCCAGTACCTGATGGAATATAAGGATATCATACAGGATACCGGCCTTCTTACTCCTCCGAACAAAGAGCTTGACGATATGCGAAAAACTGTAGAAGCTCTGGCACATTTACCGCTTGATGCCCAGCCGGGGACCAAGTTCGTCTACCATGTTGGCTATCCAATTATCAGTCTGATTATTCCCATGGTCACCGGCATGTCCCTCGAAGATTTTTACCACAAGCGTATATTTAAACCTTTAGGCATGAAGGATTCCTCATTTTATCTTCCCGAAAATAAGCTGGACCGTTATTCTACCTGTTACTGGCCAATACTGGAATCGGGTAAATGGAAACTGGCCGTAATGGATAAACCGGAGACCAGTGAAAAATTGAGGGGACCTAGAACATATTGCGACGGAGGAGGCTCTAGGGGCGGAGTGTTATCTACGGTATCGGATTATGCCCGGTTTGCCCAAATGCTGCTCAACGGGGGCGAATTGGAAGGGGAACGTATACTTAGCCGGAAAAGCGTAAAAACAATGACTAGCAATCATACCGGTAATGTCTACGTGACCATGCCAGGGCCTCCCGGCTACGGTTTTGGGTTGGGCGTTGGCATCTATAAAGGAGGAGGTCTTCCAAACCTCCGTTCAATCGGTACTTATGGCTGGACCGGAGCTGGCGGAACCTGCTATTTTGCTGACCCTGAAGAAGATCTGCTGTGCATTATTTTTACCCAGGTTTTCATGCATTGGGTATTTCCAGACAACTTGTTTCAGGATGAACTGGAAAGGTTGGTCTATCAAGCCCTGATTTGATCTCCAGACTAAGATTAGAATAATGTTAAGGACTTTATTCTTTAAAGAATAATATGATGCTAGCAAAAAAGTAATAAGGAGGGTTTCAATGATGAAAAAGTGTATCGGAATTATCAGTCTCCTGGTAGTCCTCTCTCTAGTTTTCAGTTTTATATCTTGCAGTCAATCCCCTTCTACTACCACAACCTCACCTACCACAGCCGCTACTACGTCAAAGCCGGCAACCAGTGCACCAGCAACCACTGCCCCTCAGCCCGTTACATTAAAATTTGCCGCCATAAATGTGCCTCCACCGCCTGCTAAAGGCGGCCAGACGGAAGCCTTTGCTAATCAGTTTAACCTGATAGAGTCGAAAACTAACGGCCGGGTAAAGTTTGACGTGTATTGGGGAGAGACCCTCGTACCCGCAACCCAACTGGTTAATGCTATTAGCACCGGAGTGGCAGACATGGGGGGACTTGATCCTTCGGGTGAACCAGGCAAACTCGCATTATCCTCAATAGGTGGAGTACCTGGATTTGGCACCGATTATTGGGCGCAATGCATGGCCTATTGGGACATTCTGAACACGGATGCATTGCTAGGAGAGTTCGCTAAATTTAACGCACTTCCGATTTCACTGGATTATTTTCCAGACATGGCTTTAATAAGTAGAGTACCCATTAAATCACTCGCCGATTTAAAAGGTAAAAAAGTTGCAGCTCCGGGTTTTCCTGCCCAGGTAATGGATAAACTAGGGGCCGTAATAGTTGGCATGGCACCTCCAGAAATGTACGAGGGAATGCAGAAAGGTACTATTGATGCAATTGGGGCTCCCTGGAGCGCAATAGAGGCTTTCAAATTCTATGAAGCAGGCCATTATGTTACCGCGTTCCCCTTAGGCGGAGGTATAAACCCAATGGGAATCAACAAGAATGCCTGGAATAAGATATCTCCACAGGACCAGGCTATTATAAAATCTCTGATTCCTGACATTATTCAAATTTGTACCAATGCTATGTTTGTCAAAGACCAGCCCATGTACCCGCTCTCAGAGCAGGTTGTTAAGGACAATAACCTGCAGCTTTTCAAGCCTTCGGCTGAAGATGTAGCCGCTATATTAAAGGTCCAGGCGACTATAGCTGATGCCTGGGCAGCTGAAAAGGATAAAGCGGGATTACCGGGCAGCAAAGTTCTGGCAGACTATAGAGGCCTGGTGGATAAGTATTCCAAGGTCAGCACTTTCCCCTTCAAATAATCCCTGATTTGGCCTTCATTTAAAACAAATTAGGTTAACTGAATAGCGCACCCGAACCAACAACCTCGGGCGCGCTATCAGGTAACGTTATTTCAGGTTTTTTAAATATCTCCATTGGAGGGTAATATGCCGGAGAGTTTGCTGTCAGCGTCAGAGGGAAAAAAGGCTGGTATCTCCAGAGCGCCCCTCCCAACTAAACTGGTAGGAATATTATCCAAAGCTGAAAGGTTAGGGGGAGTCACATCCGGAGCTCTGATTCTCATCATGATGGTGATGACCACTTTAGATGTGGTAATGCGTTATGTGTTTAACAACCCTATGAGAGGTAACTATGAGATACAGCCCGTATTGTTGATCGGGGTAACTTACCTGGCTGTATCCAGTGTCCAGGCTAAAAGAATCCATATCAATCTGGATTTAATCACCTCCCATCTTTCAAAGGCGAACCAGCTAGCCTTACGGCTTTTTAACGATACTATCTTTCTGACCTGTTCGACGGTTATAGTCTGGAAGTTTGCCGTAAATACCTGGGATGCCTGGGTCACCGGAGACTATATCAGGAGCATGATAAAAGTCCCTCTCTGGCCGCCTTATTTACTTATTACCCTGGGTACCGGTTTATTGGTAATCCGTTTAATTGAACAGGTAATCAGCAATCCAATATGGCGTAAGAAATCAGCGGTCGACTTTAAGGGACGCTTTTTCAGAGTGTTTTTAGTAGTTATGGCCATGATCCTTATCCTGGCAGGTATCCTTATAGCCCATCAATCCAACCTGACCCCAGTGGTTATCGGAATAATTATAATAGCCATGTTTATGGTTTTAATGATGCTTGGTACTCCTGTCGGTCCTACTCTGATGATTGCTGCTTTGATAGGCTTTTGGATTCTGAGCGGTGGCTACAGTGCCTTAGGTGTAGCTGCGAGTATACCCTACTCAGCGGTAGGACAATACACCTTAACCGTGATGCCACTGTTTACAATTATGGGTTCTTTTGCCGCCGCGGCGGGTTTTGCCGACGAAGGATTTAACCTCGCCAAACGCTGGCTGGAAAGTGTCCCCGGAGGAATTATCCATGCTTCGGTAATTGGAGCAACTGCGTTTGGCGCTGCTAGCGGTTCAGGAGCTGCCTCATGCATTGTTTTGACGAAAATAGCTATTCCTGAAATGCTGAAGCAAGGCGTAAGAAAAGGAATGGCGATCGGAGTGGTAGCCTCGGCCTCAACTCTTGCTATGATGATTCCTCCCAGCGCTTCGTTTGTTGTTTACGGCATGCTAACAGGAAACTCGGTCGGTAAATTACTGATCGCGGGCATCATTCCGGGTTTGCTTGGCGCCGCAATGATTATGGTCATGGTGGCTATCCGCTGTAAACTTGATCCTAAACAGGGAGGTACTCTTTCTGCTATCCGCACTCCCTGGAAGGAACGGTTTGCCTATATTCCCCGGGCCTGGGGGCTATTATTTATCGCTGTCGTAGTAATGGGAGGGCTCTGGGTTGGTATTTTTACTCCCACGGAAGCTGGCGCCATTGGAGCTTTCGCTGCATTTATGGCCGTGATAGCTTTGAGAAAAAGTAATTTTCGCTCCATAGGCCAGATGTTATTTGAATCAGGAGATATGACTGCCCAAATCACCTTGATACTTCTTGGCGGGTTGATGTTCAGTTATTTCATGTCTATTACTCATCTACCGGCCAGGCTTAGCGAATTGGTAGGTGGTATTAATGTAGCTCCAATCGTGATAATAATTATCATCATGCTAATATATTTGATCCTGGGTTGTTTTATGGATGATATGTCCATTCTCATAGCCACCATACCGATCGTTTACCCAATTGTTATAAACCTGGGGTTTAGCCCTATTTGGTTTGGTGTCCTGGTAGTGCAGCAAATAAACATTGGCGTAGTTACTCCTCCCTATGGAATGAATTTGTTTGTGATGAAGGCTATGCTACCAGATACTAGTATGAGCGAAATCTTCCGCGCAGTTTTATGGTTTATTGCTCCCCTGGTTCTTACTTTGGTTATCTATATCGCATTTCCTCAGGTATGCTTATGGTTACCCGGAATAATGAAATGATGGAAAAGACGATATATCTACTGTATCCCGCTATAAATAATAAATATTAATAATTAGTAAAAAATAAGGGACAACCAGATTCATAATGTTTATTTATTCAAGGAGAAAAACCGACATGACTTCACAGGAATCTATAAAAATAGATTTCAACGTCGCCATAAAAATGCGTGACGGAGCTATTCTCTACGCCGATATAACCAGACCGGATAGAGATGACAAATATCCTGCGATACTGGGCCGGCTGCCTTATAAGGACGTTTTCTTTGCCAATGCACAGGCGTTTAGAGATGTTCAAAGGATGGCTCGCGCAGGTTACGCGGTAGTTATGCATGATTGTCGTGGTTCAGGTGTATCAGAAGGTGAATTCTATCCTCAGCGTTTAGACACGCAGGATGGATATGATGCTGTAGAGTGGGTGGCGGCACAGCCCTGGTGCGATGGGAATGTGGGTATGTATGGTGGATCATATTTCGGACATACTCAATGGCTGGCTGCTATTACTCAACCCCCTCACCTGAAAACGATTATCCCGATGATTTGCTCTATCCACAGGGGGGCTCCCTTTCTTAAGGGTAATGTGTTCTGTATGGAACTTATACGGGCTTATTTGATGTGGTTAGCACATGCTCTCGCTAAAAACAAGGTGACACCTGAGAGACTGCATTCACTGGAAAACCAACTTTCCTATTTTGCAGATCATATTCAAGATCAATATTACGTTTTACCATTGAAGGATGTCCCTGTCGCCAAGGTAGTTGAAGAATGTAGCGGAGCGTCTTTCTATACGGACGTTTTGGCACACATCGATGATGGAGAATACTGGCAGCAACTCCATAGTCCAATTCCTATTG
>DEUU01000106.1 GCA_002362735.1 Dehalococcoidia bacterium UBA3254 | reverse complement strand
AAGGGAAGCTCGTTAACTTAATGGAGAAATTACATTAGTTCATTAACAGGGTATTTCTGGTCACAAAAATACAATTTGCAGACGTTTTGAGAAATGGCGGGAGAAAGGATGGAAGCTCTGCAAACGGTTCTTTAGAAGACTGCCGTAAAAAAGAATTTACTGGCTGTGTGAAACAAAATAGTCATGAAAAATCAGGGATTGTAGGGTAGCGTAATACTGAAAGTGCTGCCATGGCCAACCTGGCTTTCCACCTGTACTTGTCCACCATGAGCCTGGACCATTTGTTTAACAATTGCCAGTCCGAGGCCGGCTCCCCCTTCGCTACGTGATCTGGAGGTTTCCACTCGATAGAAACGTTCAAACAGGTGTGGCAAATGCTCCGGCGGAATACCCTCACCGGTATCAGTGACTGAAATTATCAAACTGTCATTTTGAATTTTAAGTTTGGAATGATCCGTTTTTAAGGAAACGGTGATTTGACCGTTTTGCGGAGTGTGCCGGATAGAATTGGAGAGCAAATTCCAGATTACCTGTTCAATTCGTTTGGAATCAATTTTTATCTCTGGTAAACCTGGAGGAGAATCTAACTTAATCTGAATATTTTTTTGCCGAGCGTTGACATAAAATTGGTTAATTTTCCGCTTTATCAGGTCAACCATATCTACAGGTTGAAGCTCGAGTTTAAGTTGACCCGATTCAGCGAGAGATAAATCTCTTAAATCGTTAACCAGGTGTGTGAGCAAACCTGCCTGCTCTTTGATAGAGTCAAGATGTTCCTTGTCCGCTGAATAAACGCCATCCTCGATGGCATCCACTGTACCTTGAATAACGGTCAGCGGCGTTCTTAACTCATGAACTACGTCTGCAACCAGCCTTCGACGTGACTGTTCGCTATTATTCAATTTGATTGCCATCTCGTTAAAGGATTCCGCCAGTCTTCCGAGCTCATCTTTAGAGCGGATGTTTACCCGATAACCTAAATCACCTTCGGAGATATGCCTTGCCCCGGTATTAAGTGCCTGCAGAGGTCTGGTAATTTGGCGAGTGAGAAATATTCCAAATAGAAGAGCCACTGCAATAGCGATTAAGCCGGCAATCCAGATATAACTGTTGACACGGCTTAAAAAATCCGTTTCCGAGGTCTGGTTATTAATGGGTGTGCTGGAAACGGCATTACTCGGGTTTATCCCTCTTCCTCCCATGTAACCTTTGCCCATACCTTCACTTGAAATTGATGGAAATAATGTTCCTATAGGCTGTCCATCTGACATAAGAGCAATTATGTTATCACCAGTCAGACTACTGGTAGATTTGCCAATCAGTTGATTAGCAGTGTCGGCGATAATTCTTCCGGAGTTATCAGCCAGAACCAGCCGGTCGTTAGAGGTTCTTAAAGAGACCGCAAGAATTTCTTGAACCCCATTCCAGCTTTTTTGCTGGGTGTAGTACTGCTCAAGATTGTTTATCAGTCTCTGAGTATAGGCTGAATTTCCTCCCTGGACGTATTGATGAAATTGGCTAGCAGTATTCTGGTTGGTAAGATAAGCCATAATTCCAACCGACACAAGGACTACAAGAAGAAGGGCTCCTCCCAATTTCCATCGAAGACTGAGCAAGATTACCTTTCCTCCATTTTATATCCAACACCATAAACTGTAATAATATATTGAGGGTGTTCCGGGTCAAGCTCTATCTTTTTCCTTATATTTTTAATGTGGCTATCAATAGTTCTCTCATAACCTTCATAGGCATCCCCCTGCACTTTATCCAGCAGTTGCATGCGGCTGAAGACTCGCCCGGGACTCTCTGCCATAACTTTTAACAATTCAAATTCATTAGGCGTCAGATCAATGAAGATTTCCCCCCGGCGTACCTGTCTCTTTTCAATGTCAATGGCTAGATCGGAAACATGCAGAATATCCTTTGGTTTAACCCTGGATTCGGTACGACGCAGCACTGCTCTGACCCTGGAAACCAATTCTTTGGGATCAAAAGGTTTAGTTACATAATCGTCTGCTCCCATTTCCAGCCCCACAATTTTATCTGTCACTTCATCTCGGGCGGTGAGCATGATGATTGGGACATCTGAAGTTTTCCGAATCGAGCGGCAAACGTCCCATCCTGAAATCTCAGGCAACATCAGGTCAAGAAGAATTAGATCTGGATTCTGGGCGAGAACCACATCAAGTGCGGATTTACCATCATTAGCGGTAAAAACCTGATACCCGTCTTTTTCCAGATAGGCTTTAATTATTTGAACTATCTTCTTCTCATCATCGACGACTAATATCTTTTTCATATGTTTCTCTATTATAGCTTACAATCGTAATTGACTTAAAATGCTTTTATTTTTACGGTCTCAATAGCTAATAGGAGTAGTTTCTAGCTACTCCTGTTAGCTATGATAAACTCGATTATTTTATCTGGCGGTTTTACCTGCCCGCATCATCTTACCGGTGCCTGAGCAAGTCCCCATAGAACCGGAGCCGTTAACCTGGTTGCCTCTGAAACCATCTTGTTTCATAGTACAGGTTTCTCCACAGATTCTGTTTTGGCCGTTGCCGTTAGTTCCTGACCATTCCGGCGGTCCTGTAGTGGTGCGATTAACCGCTAACTGGACTCTTTCTCTCATCAGCGTTAACCTCTGGTCTGCCTGAGCCTGAGTGATAGTTCCGGACGTAACCATGTTTTTCAGAGCAGTCTGTTTTTCTAACATGATTGCATCAAACAAGGCGGTTTCGCTAACATTTTTTGTGGCTGCGATTTGAACAAGACTCAATCCACTTTGTCTTTGTTCCTGAATTTGTTCTGGTGTAAGACCCAGAAGTTTGCTTACTGCATCTACTGTAGAGCTTCCGGTCTGTCCTGAATTGTTTCCGCTCTTTTCATTCTGAGGTCCCGCTGCGAATACTGCGCCTGCCAAAACTACTATCAAAATACCCGCCAGGACCATGGAAATTGTAAGAATCTTCAATATTTTCGCCATTATATTTTCCTCCTTTTTATTTTTTGGCGGTGCTTAAGTTGATTTAATTGCTGATGCTTTTCTCATTTCCCGCAATGTGTCTGTAAAAATAGTAAATATGTGGTTAGTCATCCGAATTACCCATTTCCAATGAATAATAAGATGGATTACTACAACCACGGTCAAAGCAATAGCTATCCAATCATGGATGTCTATCCAGGTGTGACGTGTTAACCCGAGATATGTCAGATCAATTCCCCTCCTTCCTCCTCCAGACGGAAGAGCGAACCATAAGACGAATCCAGATACAGCCTCAGCCAGACCGCTTAAAATCAGTAAAGTGACCAGAGTAAAAAGATAAATCCCTTTCTTCATAATTCACCTGCCTTGTAATCATCTATTTTTTAACTCTTGTGTCTATGATAGTAAATAAAGATGGAGGAATTATGGAGAACTATTGTGAAAATAGTGTGATTTAAAAAAAGGTACATGCGTGGCGCCAATTTTAAGCAGCTACTTCTTTAATTGACTATTGACAAGCTAATTGTTACGATTATTTATGAACATATGCTCAAAAAATAAGGAGAGTCGATATGTCCAGACCGATTAAATGTCGCCGGGTAGATTCATTTCCGGGTGTAAAATATTTCAAACCTGCAGGTATTCCATTAAGAGTACTTGAAGAAATTTGTCTTACCGTAGAAGAAGTTGAGGCTATCCGCTTAAAGGACGTAGAAGGTTTGGACCAAGAGCAAAGTGCAGTGAGAATGAATATATCCCGTCCTACCTTCCAGCGAATTTTGACTTCTGCGAGGCATAAGATCGCGGATGCGATCTTAAACGGAAAGGCAGTTCGGATCGAAGGAGGCAACTATGAAATTGCTCCCCGTCGTTTTTGCTGTAATCAGGGTCACGTGTGGGACGTACCTTACGAGATAGCAGTCAATGATCCACCTGAAAAATGTCCAATGTGTAATGTAAATTCCGTAGTTTCTCTTCATCCATCTGAGAGAGCTTGCAGACATGGTGGTGAGAGGTGTTGTGAACGAAAAGGGCATAAAGAAGAGTAGCGCCCGAAGTTTCCAGGGGGAAATGAGATAATTTACGGAAAAAATAATGAATTATGAAAGAGGTATGAATGATGGCTAAAAAATTGAGTCCGAAATGTACTGAATGCCCAAGTAAAGTTTGCTGTCCTCCGATGGGTGCTGCAGAACCTTTACCTCTGGAAAAAGCACCTAATTTTTGTCCTATGAAAGTCTCGCCTGAGGTAATGCAAAGGGCTTTAATCGAATATCAAAAACCGGATGTTAAAGAATTTGCCCGCCAGGCGTCTATCCAGGAATTTGAATGTTATGAGAATACTCCGGAGGGTATGAAAACCAGGAATCCGCGCATATTAGAGTTGATTCAATTTGCTCACAAGATGGGTTATAAAAAATTAGGGCTGGCTTTTTGTGCCGGATTAGCTAACGAAGGAAGGATTGTGACCGAAATACTAGAGAACCAGGGATTCGAAGTAGTCTCGACGCGTTGTAAAACCGGTTGTATCCCCAAGGAGAAGATCGGAATCAAACCCGAGGAAAAAATCGGAGGTCCGGCCTGTTTCGAGCCGATGTGTAATCCCATTGCTCAAGCTGAGATCTTAAATAATGAAAAAGTAGACATGGCCATTATGCTGGGCCTTTGCCTGGGTCATGACACTCTTTTCATCAAATATTGCCAGGCACCCATGACGGTGTTAGCAGTTAAAGACAGAGTCACAGGTCATAATCCTTTAGCGGCCATTTATTTATCGTCCTCTTACTACTCCCGGATAATGTCTAAACCTAAAGCGGGCTCAGATTAATTACGGACATTAAATAAAAATCGCCTCTGAAATTCTACTTAAGGGGAAACTCATTCAAGATGGAAAACTCAAATCATCCTCAGACTAACGTTTTTCAAAATGCGGTCTCTTTTTTGGGCAGGCAACAACGCGATTGGAAAGTTACAGTAACCCGTACCTCATTGGAGAGGTTTGCCTACCAGATGGTTTTTCCTTATCTCTCGATCTACATCATAGCTCTGGGTGCAACGGCTACTCAATTGGGGATTATCAACAGCATCGGTATGGTAATCGCTGGACTTCTAGGGCCTGTTACCGGAGGGTTTGTTGACCGAAATGGTCCAAAGAAAGTCTACCTGATAGGGATTGTTTTTCTGGCGATATCATATTTAACATATGGACTGGCCCACAGCTGGATAGTGACGGTAATCGCCATGATCGCCTATTGGGTTGGATTCGCTACCAGTATTCATAGCTGTGCTACGATTTGCGGTAATTGCCTGGTAAATCGTGACAGAGCAACCGGGATGATGATTTGCGAATCTGTAGCTGCGGGTATACTGGGAATGGTGGGTCCACTCCTGGCAACCTGGATGGTAACCAGATCTGGCGGTATCAACCCAGAGGGAATCAGACCTCTATTTATTGCTGCATTGATTATTACCATCGGATCTTTTATCGTGGTTTTAACCCAGCTTTCAAATCAAAAGTGGACTAAGGAATATTCAAATAAACCAAATTTTATTAAAGACAGCCTTCAGGTATTAAGAAATAACAGTTACTCGAAGCGCTGGTTGATAATTGCGGCTATTACTTTTTTACCCACGGGAATGGTATTTCCCTTTTCCCAGGTATTTGCCCATGAGATAAAAGGGGCGAATGAAATTGTTCTGGGAGCGATGGTGACCGGGGCAGCTCTGGCTTCGATCGCGTTTGCCGTTCCTGCCGGCAGGCTGGCAGACAGACTGGGAAGAAAGAAGGTCCTCTTTGTGATATTCCCTCTCTTTTGGCTTTCCAATTTATTGCTCATCTGGTCTCCAAACCAGGCCATATTGTTAATATCCGGAATTATGCAGGGATTTTTCTATATCAGCGGGCCGATCAACAGTGCCATCGAAAGGGAGCTGGTATCCGCAGATCAGATGGGTAGATGGATAGGCATTATTCGGGTCTTTCGAATGACTCTAAGTGCACTCATGGCTCTTCTGGCCGGAATAATCTGGGATAAGATCGGGCCACAATATGTTTTTCTCACTTTTATCGGGTTGGATTTGCTCATAAAGATGCCCCTCCTTATAAGCGTTCCAGAAACCTTACATTCATCATTGACATCTAAAACCAGATTAACTGTCAACGATTAGGTGGAAATAATCGCAGAATTTTTAGAAAGTAGATAATAAATTGAATTACAACGGTATTACAAGGACCCTTCTTTATAACGGAATCAGATTTCGTAGTCGCCAAATTTTGCGAAATGATCTTGATCTTTCGGTTGTGAGTCTGGCGTTAACTCATCGCTGTAATTCACATTGCGTTATGTGCAATCTCTGGAAAAGGTCCCAAAACATACCGCATATTCAAAAGCTCGAGCTCTCGAAAAAAGAGATTCTGGGAATATTCTCCAGACCGTTATTTTCTCATTTGGTAGAACTGGACCTTACCGGGGGAGAGCCTCACCTTCGAGAAGATTTTGCGGAGATTGTTCTTGAATTAGCCTCGTTGAAGACAAGTTTTCTACCAAGACTGAAAAGTATCATCATTACTTCCAATGGGCTTCTCGCTGACCGGATAATTTCTAACTACAGATGTATTCTAACTGGTCTAAAAATTTCAGGTATCGACCTGGTAAGTGTGAATTCTCTGGATGGGATGAATGAAACACATGATTTGATACGAGGTACTAAAGGAGCTTTCAATTCGGTTAACCAGACTATTCAAGGGTTAATGGAGATTCGTAAAGAATATAATAACTTTTTTATGGGATTAAAAACGACGATCTTACCTCAAAATGTTAATGATCTGGAACCGGTCCTGGAATATGCTTTAAGAAATAATTTATTTCATATTATTTCGCCGGTCTTTTTTACATCAGGTAGATTTGAGAATCTGGATAAACTTGACAAGTTGAACCTTACAGAGAAAGATTATCATAGTATTCTCAAGTTTTACCGTCGGCAGGAATTTGACTCAGAATACTACTACCATCAAGCTAAAATCCTGCTGTCATGCGGCTCAAAAGGATGGTGCTGTACGGCAGGATCTAATTATCTTTTTATCGAATTTGACGGCCAAGCATATCCTTGCGAATTAACGGCAGAGACGGTTGGCGATTTACGCAAGCAAGATATCGATTCTATTTGGACAGGTGCTCCATTAAAGAAATGGCGACAACGAGCTGGATGTCTCAAAATTTGTAGCAGGTGCTGTGAACCGGGAGCAATACGTTACAGCGCTTATGATGAAGGATTAAGCTATAGAAAGTTCTTAATGAAGCTCGGAGGAACCGATTATCGTAAAAGTTTAGTAGACGAAGGCTATATCAAATATTTTAGCTAAAATACTGCCAGTTTAAGTATATTACCCTGGTTTAACCATTAGCTCAGTCAAGATCAATTATGATGAGGAGTAAGCTATGTCACCAGATATTAAAATGAAAACACTATTAATGTATTGGTCAGCCACAGGCAATACTGAAAAAGTAGCTCGAACCATCCAGAATGTCTTGAACCGAGAAAATGTTGATCTGGAAGTACAAAAAATAGGCGAAGGTGTCGAAAAAGACCTTTTACCATATGACCTGGTTATAATGGGAGTACCCTCTTATAATTTTCTGCCGCCGGAGCCAGTTTTACGCTATGTGAGGCAACAGATGAAAAATCACGTTGAGCGGGGTCAGATCAAACCGGGCGCGCCGAAAGTACCGGGAAAAACAGCAGTAGTCTTTTGTACCTATTCCGGTCCCCATACCGGCATCAGGGAAGCGATTACTGCCGGAGAATATCTCGGTCAGTTTTTCGAACATCTCGGTTTTAACGTAGGCGCTAAATGGTATATTGTGGGAGAGTTTCACGGGCGGTTAGACCTGAGTACTCAAGGACCGCTGGGCGATATTCGCGGCCGACCCGATCAAAAGGATTTAGCTGAAGTTGAAAATAACTTGACGAAATTGATAATATCCCTCAGAAAAGGGGCTTGATTTACTGAATATTAAGAAAACGCTTAAAATCAAAAAGAAAGTCATCTTTTGAATACGATGAAGCGCTACCAATATCTTAAGGAGTAGCGCTTCATTTTGACATTAACTATTAGTAACGAGACTTGCCGCAATCAATAAACCAAATACGGCTCCGAAAATAGCCCCTGACCAGGGGCTCCGGGTGATACCTCAACCACCGCCCTTGCATTTACCTAGATATCCGATTCCCCATCCGGCAAACCCACCAATAGCGATCCCAATAGCGTATCTCATTTTTCATTGCCTTGTAAGACTAACTGCCTTACCATCTTGATCCTCAGCCAAAACCTTGAGAAGAACATGAATCACCTTTACCGGAATCAGTAGCGAAAGCAGAAAATACTCTTTCCGGGTCTTCCCCGCCGCACTTCGGACATTTTACATCTTTCTTACGATGAAAAATGCCGAGCCGAAGTTCGAACTTGTCGCCGCACTTATTGCATTTATATTCGTAGATTGGCATTTTTTCAATTCCTCCTAAATATTTTTTGAGAATTCAGCTTTAGTTCCAGTTAACCTTCGCCTTTTTTCCAATTGTTCAGATTGGGATGCCCTCAATAATTGGATGGCTTCATAAATCCTGGAATCAGCCAAACTGTAGAAGATTAGAGAACCTTCGCGCCTTGCATTAACCATACCGTGTTCTCTCATTAATGCAAGATGTTTTGAAGTATTCGATTGCTGAAGCCCTAATCTCTTGGCCAGATCATTTACCGAGAGCTCACCCCTTGACAGTTCGCTAATAATCAATAGCCGGTTCGCATCAGAAAGAATTTTACAGAATTCAGCGTGTAACCGGAAAATCTCAATTCTTTCATTAATATCCAAATTTCAGACTCCACTATATGACCATATAATCATATACTCATATATTAAAGTATAACCTCGATTTTGTCAATTAGTGAATCATCTATTTCAATCCATGTTGAATAGCAATAACGGCGGCTTGCGTGCGGTCAGAAACATTCAATTTAGATAAGATCGAACTGACATGGTTACGAACGGTACCTTCAGACAGGAAAAGCTGATTAGCAATATCCGTGTTACTGAGACCTTTAGCGATCAGGCGTAATATTTCTACTTCTCGATCGGTGAGTTTGCCGGTTATCAAAGAAGAAGGCTGGGTTTGTTGATTGGAGACCTGATCCAGCAGTTTACCGGCAATTGACGGGTCCATGTAGGTTTTTCCGGCCTGGGTGCCTCTGACAGCTTTAATCAGTTCGTCACGTGGGGTATCCTTTAGCAGATAACCTGAAGCACCAGCTCTGATCGCGTCAAATACCCATTCATCATCAGCGTAGGTAGTTAAAACCAGGACTTTGATTTCAGGAAATCTGGTTCTGATCTGGCGTGTTGCCTCGACGCCGTTTGTAACGGGCATTTTTAAGTCCATCAAGACCAGGTCCGGTTTCTCCTTCTCCACCATTTCCACCGCTGCGGTACCATGTTCAGCGGTGCCTACTACCTGAATATCCGGCTCCAGTTTAAGCAACATCATCAGACCATCCCTGACAATTGCCTGATCATCACAAATAATGACTTTAATGGTGCCTCTCCTGTTACAAACTTAACCTGATCATCGTACCTAGGCCGGGCTGGCTGACAATATCCAGAATGCCTCCAATTAACTCAGCCCTGTCTCTCATGCCGGTCAAACCGAGCCGGCTGGAATATTTACTTTTTTCTACGCTGAACCCAACTCCGTTATCCTGAATAGTAAGGATTAATTTATCCCGGATTATTTCCAGTTTAACATTCAGATTCTTCGCTTGCGCGTGATTAACGACATTGGTGATGGCTTCCTGGGTTATTCGATAAATACATTGTTCTACGTCAGGGGATAGGACGGGCAAATTATCCGGCATCGATAAGCTCAAATTTAAATTCGCCCGGGTAGCCGTATCCTGGATCATTTTTCGCAAAGCCCCGGTAAATCCCAGATCGTCCAGAGGACTGGCGCGTAACGCTTTTAATGCCCGACGCGTCTCTTCCAGTCCGGAATGAGCGGTTGCCAGAGAAGCCTCTAATGACGAATGCGACATATCCCTGTCAACATCCCAGTAGGCTTTTACCGTCTCAAGCTGGACGGCGAGGCCGCTTAAAGTATGCGCGAGAGTATCATGTAATTCTCTGGACAGTCTGCTGCGTTCACGAGTAGTAGCAAGCTGGTCCAGAGTGCTGGCATAATGTTTCAGGCTCAGGTTAGCTTCCTCCAGAGACTGTTGCTGCTTTCTGATCCGGCTCATCAGGAAACTGATGAAAAATCCAACGGCGAGAAATACCACTGTCTGAATCAAAGTAGTAGAGAGAGCACCTCGAAAAGGACCGGGTTCACGTGAAGGGAACGACCAGATTATTCCCAGGTTTAATGCGGCAATTGCCAAAATGATCAATAATATGTACGGCCATCTGTAGCGCCAGGCTACCAGCAAAAAACTCACCAGGAAAAATGGAATAAGCCTCAGTACCGAACTCTGCGGGTCGAGCATTGGAGTACGCGGAAAAAGTTGGATGATTCCCCAGGTAGCCAGTATAGGCAGGACTGTCATAATTCCAATTATCAAAGGAAGGAAAACCGTTCCCAACCGATCCTGTATCCAGGTCCAATAAGTCAGGAGTAAGCAGATCAAAGCAACGATTACGAGTAAAAGGTAGTAAAAGAGAGTATTGAAGTTCACTTGCCGAGGGTCCCACAGAGATTGGTTAATAATCGCCAGGACCGCCAGATAGCCGATCCATAGAAAGGCGGCAAAACGGACCATATGCACGGCATCTAAAAATGTAGTTTTCCTCTTCACACCGACATTATAGAGCAAGTCATTCCGGAATGTCATGTGCTTTCTGTCATATGTGTGCGGATGGCGACAATGACAAATATCACGGTTACTGCTTATAAATGTAATCCTGAAAATCTTATTTTTGTGATTTTGTATACTATCTGGGAATTCTATTATTCCATAAACTGATTGTGTGACAGATAAAGAAGAGCCGGATGGTAAAGAAATATATTGGGGGTTTAAAATGTGGATTTTTAGATTTATGTATTGCTTGCTAATGGGACATGCTTATATAGATATCTGTTCAACGAAAAAGACATACCAGTATTGTTTGCATTGCGGAAAGACTAGCTAAGGCAGGTGAAAATGAAAATTATAAAAATTCTATTCACAACCGTGGTTATTGGAATAACCGTTTTTTTGATCGATGTCAAAGCACTGCCCTGGGTTTACAGTTACTTAACAAAATTTGGGATCTCTTAACAATACTTAAATTAAGGCATAAGGATGGTGAAACAACATGAAAGCGCTTAAAATGATTACTTCAATTGGAATTATTTGTCTACTGGTTTTTCTCTCGGTTAGCTGTTCCTCTAACACTTCAGCAACATCAACAGCCACAACCAGGACGGCTACGGTGCAAAAAGGCAACCTTTCCTCATCGATCACAGGCACCGGCAATCTGGCATATTCAAGTTCTGAGAAACTAGCCTTTGAAATGGCCGGATACGTGGAAGAAGTATCTGTCAGTCAGGGAGATACGGTAACAAAAGGCCAGGAGTTGGTTAAGCTGGATACAACAGATTGGGAATCCCAGCTTAAGACCTTACAAAAAGCCCTTGAGGCTGCTAATCGCAGTGTAGATACAGCTAATCGAACATTGTCATCCAAACAGACAGCTTTGACAAAAGCCCAGCGTGCGGTGACGGATGCTGAACTGGCCGTAACCAAATCTCAGCTTGATTTACAATCTTCCCAGAATAGTTTGGAACAGATATCCGATGTAAAAACTGCCCAGACCGCCGTAGATAATGCTCAGTACGCCCTGGATATGGCAAAAAGCAATATGCAGGCTGCCAATGGTACCGGGGATGCGACAGGGGCTGAGTATTATAAAACTCTGATACCAGATTTGACCAATGCTTTGAACCAGGCGATAAAGGATCGGGATGCCATACTGAATGGCACTAAAGCTGCCACTTCCAAGGAGATTGCCTTACAGATATCTCAGGCTCAACTGGACTTGCAGCAAAAACAAAGGGCTATTGAGACGGCTCAGTTGGCAGTAGATGATGCAAAGACGGCAGTCACCAATGCTCAAGCAGATGTCAATAATGCTCAGCAGGATGTTACGGATGCCCAGCAGAATGTCACGGATGCCCAGAGTGATCTGGATGAAGCTAAAAGCCTCAACCCGGTTATCACTGCTCCGTTTGCCGGATTTATTACCAAGGTGAATGTTAACGGAGGGGATGAGGTGCAAAAGGGTACCGTTGCGGTACAGATTGTTGACCCGGAAAAATTTGAAGCGAATATACTGGTCACTGAAAACGATGTCTTCTCGATAGAAGTTGGCCAGACGGCCTCAGTGTCTCTGGATGCTTTATCCGGTATAACTTTTCCTGCCAAGATTACAGCCATTGCTCCAACTGCAACTTCTTCACAAGGAGTTGTTAATTATGCAGTCACCGTTGAATTAACTTCAATACAACCATCCAATACCGTTCAGCAAACGACACCTGCAGCAAATGTCGCCTCCAATACATCAACAAAAACAAACGCCATTACCTTGAAAGACGGGTTATCCGCAACTGTCAAAATAGTGACTGAGCAGGCTACCGACGTGTTGATCGTTCCCAGTAAAGCGATCACCCGTCAAGGACAAAATTACACTGTTCAGGTAGTGAAAAGCACCGCCACCGAGACTCGCACTGTTAAAACCGGTATGACCGACGGTACCAATACCGAGATTACTGAGGGACTGAACGAAGGCGAGCAAATTGTCTATAAAGTCAGCTCTACGAGCTCAAGCTCAACAACCACCTCCAAAACACAACAGAGTATTCAGGGTTTAGGCGGGTCCGGTGGACCGCCTCCGGGAGGTTTCTAATGAACGTGATACAGCTTCAGAATATCGAGAAATTTTACCCCATGGGAAAGAGGACATTAAGGGTGCTCCAGAGAGTTAACCTGAATATTAATAAAGGAGAAATGGTAGCCATCATGGGGCCGTCCGGCTCAGGTAAGAGCACTCTCTTGAACCTGATCGGGTTGCTGGACAAACCGACCTCCGGCAGCTATTTACTCGAAGACAAAGAAGTTAGCCGGCTGAGTGGAAAAGAGCTGGCTAAAGTCAGAGGACAAAAAATCGGTTTTATCTTTCAAAGTTTCAACCTGCTGCCTTATCTTTCTGCTCTAGGCAACGTCGAATTGGGGCAGAAGTATTCCGGTAAGGTTAATTTAGAGGCCGCCAAAGAAGCCCTGGATAAAGTTGGACTGACGGAAAGAATCAAACACCGGCCTAATGAACTCTCCGGCGGTGAACAGCAGAGAGTTGCCGTGGCACGGGCTCTGGCCAAAGATCCACCCATAATATTGGCGGATGAGCCAACCGGCAACCTTGACAGCAAATCCAGCAAAGAAATTATGGCAATTCTGGGTAATTTGCATAATGAAAGAAATCTTACCCTGGTAATGATTACTCATGATTCTAATATTGCCCGTTATTGTCAGCGCATTATCCATATTCAGGACGGGCAGATCGTAAGTGAGGAAAAACTATGAAGAAGATATTTCAACCATTGTCTACCGCGTGGACAGCCGTCGTTACACATAAACTCAGAAGTTTTCTGACGATATTAGGCGTGGTGATAGGTGTTGCTGCGGTCATTATTCTGATGTCAGTGGGAAAGGGCACGACGGCTACGATAGTCCAAAATCTTTCCGGGTTGGGAACCAATCTGATTTATGTATCTCCCGGTTCAACGACCTCCGGAGGAGTCAGGGGAGGATTCGGGTCTGCCAGTACTCTGACGCTGGAAGATGCCGAGGCAATTACTGCAGGTATTGATAATATTACTGCTGTAGCTCCAACTTCCACCACCGGATCTCAGGTGATTGCGGGCAGTAACAATATGATGGTAATGATAACCGGAGTTACGGTTTCTTATCCTGAGGTCATTAACATTTCAGTGGCGGAAGGTGATTTCATCGATCAGGACCAGTATGACCGCAAGGAGAAGGTGGCCGTAATCGGAGCGACGGTAGCCAGTACTCTTTTCGGTGAATATGATCCGGTCGGTCAAAAGATCAGAATCGGTAGTAATCAATTCACGATTATCGGTCTGTTGAAGAGTCAGGGCACTTCCACTAATTCTTCAGACCAAAATATTCTGATCCCCTTGTCCACCCTGCAGGGGTTGATGTCGAAATCGGTCACTACGACCGGACAGCATTCCATAAGCAAAATAACCCTTCAGGCTACCGATAAAGATAGAATCGAGACGGTCAAGCAAGATATTACCATCTTAATGGAAGATAGACATAAAATTGCCACCGGTGAAGACGATGATTTTTCCGTTACTTCCATGGATGATCTCATCAGCACTATCACCTCTTCTACGCAGAGCATGACTCTTCTGCTAGGCGCCATCGCCGGAATTTCGTTGCTGGTAGGAGGTATCGGAGTAATGAATATCATGCTGGTATCTGTCATGGAAAGAAGAAGAGAGATCGGCATTCGTAAAGCTCTGGGAGCTAAAGAGAGGGATATCTGGGGGCAATTCTTGATTGATGCCGGTCTATTGACTTTCGCCGGAGGGATTATCGGGGTGATTATCGGGTGGGGAGGGTCTTTTCTGGTCAATTATATGGGATGGACTACCACCTCAGTCACCACGGATATAGTAGTCCTCGCAGTCGTAGTTTCAGTTGGCATCGGCCTGTTCTTCGGGTTCTATCCGGCCTGGCAAGCATCCCGGTTGGACCCGATTCAAGCCTTAAGGTCGGAATAAATCTGTTTTGTAGAGAGATTAATGGCATTGATTAAATCTATTGAGGACCGGGCAGATACGAAAATATTTATTGTCACGCGAAATATCCAGGATAATCCGGAAAAACAATTATACGAATCTATTCTTTTATCAGCGAGTCATGACCTGGAATCAACTCGTGATCAATTACCTGAGATGATCAGGCTGGCAGGGATATTTTCTTGACTGCCAGTTTTCTCCGGCAAAGAGATTAAGCC
>DEUU01000226.1:5956-20321 GCA_002362735.1 Dehalococcoidia bacterium UBA3254 | reverse complement strand
GGTTTTCAAACAGGTATTGAAGTAATTGGACCTGCCTGCCGGCTCTTTTGTCCAGGGTGTCCAGAATATTCAGTACTTCTTCAGGTTTAACCTTAAGCCCAACGAGAGAGACAAGCTTCGGCTTAATCCGGGGCTTCTCAAGTTCATAGTGTCTGATTATTAAGCGCTGCTGAACCAGGTTGAGGAGAGCTTTTCTGATCAGTTTAATACCGAAAGTCTTCTCTAAATCTTTGAGAGTGATGGGTGATTTTTCCCGGACTGCTTCCCGAACGCTTTGTAGGTCCTTATCCATCAGCAATGGTATATCCGGTGTATCGGAGGCTAAAGTAATATAGGTAACCACCCGGCGTTCAAATCCAGGCGGCAACATTAAGGCAACGGACTCAAATAAAGGTGCCAGATAATATTCACTGATCCAGTTTGCCAGAGATATCTGAGCAGGAGTTAGAAACGGCTGAGAATCTATGATTCCTGAGATTTCACGGGCTTCTTCAACTGAGGGATAAGGAGTTAATTCGAGGACAATTCCCTGAAGAGTTTTATCTCCAAATGGAACCCAGACTGCTTGTCCGACATTTATGCTGAGGCCAGGTGGTATCCCATAGCTGTAACTTCTATTCCGTCCTATGGGAGAGTTAACACTGACCTCAGCATATTGCATCTTAAATCCTGTGTTTTACCGGGTTTAAGCTATTTGGGCTGCTCTTCTGATTTTGGAGCTTCCGCCTTGGATTCTGGAACTTTAGGCGTTACGGCTGACGGGGTTTGTTCGGGAGCCGCAGCTACTGTTTGTTCTGCCGCCTGAGCATCCGTTGGAGCAGGTTCCTCCTGAGCCACCGGTTCAGCCGGTTTGATTTCTTCTCCGAGTTTCTCCAACCTCTTCTCTTTAATACGAGAGGCGCGAGCACTCAAGCCGCGCAGATAATAAAGCTTGGCACGGCGGACTTTACCATGTCTAACAACTTCAACGCCGTCAATCATGGGAGAATATACTGGAAAAGTACGTTCAACGCCAACGCCGGAGGTGACTCTTCTAACTGTAAAATTAGTCCCCGCTCCAGCATGACGGATTCTAATGACGACTCCTTGAAAGACCTGAATACGGGTCTTTTCTCCTTCTACCACTTTCTGTCTGACTCTCACAGTATCTCCTGGAGTGAGATCAGGAATATTAGGATTAGCCTTGACTTCAAGTACATCCGTGATGTTCATAATACCCCCCTATTTTAATTAGACAATTCCAAAATTAAGATTATAAGGTTCGGATTTTAGCAATTCGTGACTATCATCCGTTCTCTTTTAAAAGGTCCGGCCGGCGTTCCCTCGTACGTTTAATAGACTGTTCGTGCCGCCATTTTGCAATCTCGCTATGATTTCCTGAAAGCAAGATTTCAGGGACAGCCCAGCCGCGAAAAATTTCCGGGCGTGTGTATTGAGGATATTCCAGTAATCCGCCTGTATGCGACTCGTAAAGCAAAGATTCACCGGATCCCAGAACTCCCGGCAATAGTCTTGCTACCGCATCTGCGACAACCATTGCTGCAAGCTCCCCACCGGTTATCACGTAATCGCCAATGCTAATTTCATATGTTGCCAGATGCTCCCGAATACGTTCATCGATGCCTTCATAATGGCCGCAGATAAACATCAACCAATCATGTTGAGCCAATTCAGCAGCTACCGTCTGGCAAAAAAGACGGCCCTGTGGAGTTAATAAGACCACTGATGGATTCTTATTAACCATCTCCAGTGCATTGGACTTTACGGTTTCTACCGCCTCGAAGACTGGCTCAGGTTTCATTACCATCCCAGCCCCACCCCCATAAGCATAATCATCAGCAGTATGATGCTTATCGTGAGTATAGTCCCGGATATTATAAATGTTAAAGTTCACCAATCCCCGATCGGCTGCCCTCTTCAGTATACTACTATCCAGAGGACCCACAAACATCTGGGGAAAAAGGGTAAAAAAATCGATACGCATATTACTAATTTTAAAATTAAAAATTAAAAGTCAAAACTACAACAAAAAAGTGATGCTTCACCTTTGATATGCTTCCGGTTTATGCTCCGTCACAGAACCTGAGATTATCTCTACTGCATGAACGACAGCAGTGACAATAACTTCCAGGCATTCTCTTACGCCTCCAGGGCTGCCGGGCAAATTAATGATCAAACATTTTTTCCGGACGCCTGCCACAGCCCGGCTCAAAATGGCTGTTGGGCTTTTACCGAAAGTCTCCATTCGCATTGCTTCCGTTATGCCCGGTACCAATTTGTCCAGGATGGGTGTCGTAGCTTCCGGAGTTACATCTCTCGGTCCTAACCCGGTTCCTCCAGTAGTCAGGATTACGTCAACATCTCCGGCATCAGCCCATTCAATAAGCCGGCGACGTATAATGTCTATCTCATCCGGGACAATATCATAACGGACGACCCGCCCACCCATGATAGCTACCCTATCCTGTATAGCTGCCCCGCTCCCATCATACCTTTCCCCCCGCGAGCCTTTATCACTAATAGTTAATATACCGAAATTAATCATTTCCTTTTTCCACTTTCACACCAAAACGCATTTTATTTTACCATAATTGGAACTTCTAGCAAAGAAAACTGACGAATGTGCGAAGGTTACTGCGCCATTAGAGAGTAATGTCATGCGTCGCCGGACAATTCAGGAATTCTTTGGACATGGAATCAGTGGTCCGGATCTGGAATTTTCTAATTCAAGATAACAAAAAACGGAATTATGGAAGTAATACTTTATTCGGAGCCTATCAAGTCCATTACTATTAATAATGAATACCTTTTTATCTTCATATATCAAATGAAAGAAGAAGAATAAGGTTAATAGATTTATAAATAAATATTACCAAAATTATAAAAAAATACCATAAAAGGGTATTGACAAATGCTGGGGGTATGGTAACATGGTAAAAAGTGGGTAATGGTGGTGAATTATCCCATGTTTATCGGCGAATTCGAATACCGGGTGGATGAAAAAGGACGAGTTTCAATTCCTCCTAAATTCAGGACGGAAGAACTGAAAAAAGAAGGAGCCGTGTTATGTCCCGGTATGGAAAAATGCATCACTATCTATCCTCTCCCCGAATGGAAAAAGCTGGCTGATTCTCTTACCTCTGGACCTATTATACCCAGTAAACTCAGAAGATTAAACCGCGCTTTTTTTGCCACCTCCTTTAACGTAGAAATAGACGGCCAGGGAAGAATTGTCCTTCCAAGCCAGCTTAGACAATATGCCGGCATCGATGAGGATGTGGTAATCGCCGGTACCAATACTTACCTGGAATTGTGGAGCAAGGAACTCTGGCAATCGGAAAAAACGACCAGCCTGGAAGAAGCCTCGCAGATTATTGAGACTCTGGAGCGGCGTTAATGGGAGTCACGATGACAACTACCCATATTCCGGTATTAGCCCGCGAGGTCATTGAGAACCTGGCAGTTCAGGCTGGAGGCCGTTATATCGATTGTACTTTAGGGTACGGCGGACACTCTCAGGCTATTTTGGAACACAGCTCCCCTGGCGGTCAATTACTCGGAATAGATGCTGACCCCGAGGCGATAAAGAATGCCAGTGAGAAACTAAAACAATTTGATAAGTCGATGCTCATGGTAAACGACAACTTTGTTAACTTACGAGATATTTGTATTAAATATGACTTTTTCCCTGTCCATGGAATTTTATTTGACTTAGGTCTTTCTTCACCTCAACTGGATGAGGAAGGACGAGGCTTCAGTTTTCAACACGATGCGCCACTGGATATGCGTTTTAGTCCAACTCAAAAGAAATCCGCGGCTGATATTGTGAATAAATCTTCTGAAATAGAACTGGCACGCATCATTAAGACGTACGGTGAAGAGACTAACAACCGCCAGATCGCCAAACAGATCGTTCAAAAACGACCTGTTCATAGTACGCTTGAACTGGCGAATATTGTGGAGGAAGCGGTAGGCGGCAGACATGGGAAAATTCATCCGGCAACACGGACCTTTCAAGCTTTGCGAATTGTTGTCAATCATGAAATGGAAAATCTGGAATCTTCGTTAAACCAGGCGCTTGGACTGCTGGGATTCGGCGGGAGATTGGTTGTTATCAGCTACCATTCTCTGGAAGACCGGATCGTCAAGCACTTTATGCAAAAAGAATCCAGGAACTGCATCTGCCCGCCGGAAGTGATTAAATGCACGTGCGGACATAAGGCTAACCTCAAAATTATTACTCGCAAAATTGTGACCCCTTCCCCTGCCGAAGTTGAGATGAATCCTCGAAGCCGGAGCGCAAAACTCCGAACCGTAGAGAGGATTATCACACCTACTGAACAATATGAACAAGCTGTTGAACAACTAAATTACTCCACTGAAGAAAAAAATCAGGGTTGGCGAAAACCGGCCTTGATAGAAAAATTAAGAAAGACATTTTTATCTTTACAGAGAGAATTTAGAAGTTAGATAAATAAACCGGGGAGGATGCAGCGGAGGCGGTAATTAAGAAATATTTGAGATATTAAGGAGTAGCCATGAAAAAGCCAGGACTGGTAACCGCCATTGACGTTGGAACCACTAAAGTCTGCACCATTACCGCAAATGTAGAAGATTCAAGGAAAATCAGAGTCGTTGGTATAGGAATAACCCCCTCCGCTGGATTGCATAAAGGTCTGGTAGTCAACATCAAAGAGGCATCCCAATCAATTCAGGCTTCAGTAAGAAAAGCTGAATTGATGTATGGTCACAAAATAGAGTCCGCCTATATTGGAGTTACCGGGCGGCATATTACTTCGGTCAATAACAGAGGTGCTGTTTCAATTAGCAATGGCGACAGGTTGGTCCGGCCTGACGATTTAAAGCGCGTTATGAAGAGCGCTCAGAATATTAAAGTACCCGCAGAACGGAAATTACTGCATATTATCCCCAGAGGTTTTGCCATTGATGGACAAACCGGAGTGAAAAATCCGGTTGGGATGCACGGCCAGAGATTGGATGTGGAAACTCATATCATTACCACAGCTATGACCTCGGTCCAAAATGTTATCAAATGCGTGCGCAGCGTCGGGATTGATGTTGAAGACATAGTTCTCGAACCCCTGGCTTCCAGCGAGGCAGTCCTGAACGAAGAGGAAAAGCAATCCGGAGTCATTCTGGCAGATATCGGCGGCGGCACAACGGATGTAGCAATCTTCCGCGATGGAAGTATCTGGCATACAGCAGTCCTGCCCGTAGCTGGATATCAGCTTACCCGTGACGTCGCAATGGGATTAGGATTACCATTCGACGTGGCAGAGAATATGAAAAAAAGATACGCCAGCGTGATGCCGGTTTACGAAGGTAAGAGACAGACTCCTGAGGAAATGCTTCAAGATGGCCATGGAGTCTCCTATCAAGATTTGTGTGACATAGTCCGCGCCCGGATCGAAGAGATCGTCCGTCTGGTCATGCTGGAGCTTCCCCAAAACGATTATGAGCAACTGGTTCCATCCGGTTTGGTATTTACCGGCGGTAGTTCCAACCTTTCCGGAATAGATAGTTTAGCCCGTGATATGATTCGCCTTCCGGTGAGAGTCGGATTACCAGCCAATTTACCCGGCATCCCCGAATCATTACGCGACCCGGCTTACGCCACCGCAGTCGGGCTGGTCCTCTGGGCAGCTAAAAACGACACGCAGCCCATCTGGCAAAGCAAACGAGTAGGATTCCTCCGCATATTCAGCGTAGTTTCCCGGCTGCGAAGCTTGTTTGGCCGAAAATAGATTAAATTCCAAAATACGTTAAATATCCTGAGGGAAAATCAATATTTAAGCTTAGAAAAGTGGGTAAGGTTTAGATATTAGAAAGGAAAATTGAGTAAAACCAATAAAAATAAAATAAACAGATAAAGAAGGAAGGAGAAAAATGGCAAAGTCGAGTTTTGTTCAGGGTCCAGCAAAAATTAAAGTGATTGGCATGGGCGGAGGCGGCAGCAATGCTATTACACGTATGGTCAGGGATAATATCCGGGGCGTCGAATTCATCGCGATGAATACCGATGCTCAAGCCCTGGCGATCACCGAAGCACCCATTCGATTCCAATTAGGAGAAAGACTGACGAAAGGATTAGGGGCGGGAGGAGACCCTAATGTCGGCTGCAAAGCAGCAGAAGAGAACCGCGATGAACTAATGCAACTTGTTACTGGATCAGATATGGTTTTTGTAACCGCCGGGATGGGCGGTGGAACCGGGACTGGTTCAATTTCTGTAGTTGCGGAGATCGCTAAGAAAAGCGGCGCTTTAACTATTGCCATTGTTACCAAACCATTCGGCTTTGAAGGACGCCATCGAGCCAAAAATGCCGAAGAAGGTATTGCTCGCCTCGCAGGAAAATGCGATACCTTAATCATTATCCCTAACGATAAATTACTCGCTCTTTGTGATAGACAAACCAGTATAGAGAATGCATTCCGCAAAGCTGACGAATGCTTGAGACACGGCGTCCAGGCCATCTCGGAAGTTATCACCGTCCCAGGGATGATTAATCTGGACTTTGCAGACGTTAGAGCTATTATGAAAGATGCCGGCCCAGCCTGGATGTCAATCGGAATCGGGAGTGGAGCTAATCGAGCCGTGGATGCGGCGAAAGATGCACTGGCCAGTCCGTTACTGGATGTCAGCATTAAGGGTGCCAAAGGTGTTCTGTTCAATGTTACCGGAGGCAGTAATCTGACTCTCCATGAAGTCAATGCCGCAGCTGAAATCATCCGGCAATCAGTCGATCCCGCAGCAAACATCATCTTCGGCGTCCGCCACGATGAGAAGATGGAAAAAGAAATGAAAATTACCCTGGTAGCCACCGGTTTCGCTCAGGCGAGTATGCTGGGCTCCATGGAAGATGAAGAGATTACCAAGTTACTGAGAAGCTTGAAGGTTGAAGATGAGTTGGATGTGCCATCCTTCATGCGTCGGCCGTTATTTAATGATAGAAGAATAATACCTTCAGTACCTCAACCAAAGAAGACTGAAACCAAAGTGTAAAATAATTCAGAATTATCCGAGGTCCTCCCCTTTTATCCCATCCCCTTTCCCTTTCAATGAAAGGGAAAGGGGATAATTTTAAAAAAGAAGAACAGACTTTGCAAAAAAGGGGAATTTCAGTGTATACTATATGAGTTTCGAGCTAAGTTATCAATACCTGATAGATTTTCGCGGCGTTGGTAAAACTGGACTCAAACGAAATAGAGTAGGAGGTTTTCCCAATTGGATTTTACGGATAAATCGTTAAAATGTTTTGACTGCGGGGTTGATTATGTTTTCACTGCGGATGAGCAGCAAGCTTTTCACGCTAAAGGTTTTACCCATCCCCCCAAACGTTGCCCCGCCTGCCGCGCCACTCGTGCTGCCCGAAAACCCGAACGTCCTGTGGAAAAAGATAGAGTGTCTTACAATTTTACGCCACCCGCTACCCGACAGTTATACACTGTGACCTGCAGCGAATGCGGAAAAGAGACACAGGTTCCATTTGAACCACGGACTGGGCGTCCGGTCTATTGCAGCGACTGCTACCATAAAAGCAGGACGAGTAAGTAGTATATCTTCAAAAAAGGGATGCGATCTATCGCATCCCTTTTTTACAATAACCCCATTTTTCGCTTGGCTTCGTCTACAGTTTCTCTTGCGATTACTCTTGCCCGTTTAGCCCCATCTTCCAGCACTTCTTTGATATATTCCGGTCGAGACGATAATTCCGCCCGTTTTTCACGGAATGGTTCGAGCGCCTTATTCATCTCTTTGGCCACCATCATCTTGCATTCCACACATCCGATCTGAGCCGTAGTGCAACGTTGAGCGATATCTACAAGTTGATCAGGATTGAAATATTGATGGAAACGGTAGATATTGCAGATTTCAGGATGACCGATGTCCTTGCGATAAACCCGGGCGGGGTCTGTAACGGCGGTCTTTATCTTTGCTGTAATCTCCTCAGGAGAAGCGGATATTTCCAATTGATTATTGAGAGACTTGCTCATTTTTTCCTTGCCATCTAATCCTATCACCATCGGGAATGGCGTCAATTTAGCCACCGGTTCCAAGAATGTCGGCCCCAGGAGTGTATTAAAACGGCGGACAATTTCACGAGCCAGTTCCAGGTGAGGTAGCTGATCCTCTCCCACAGGCACAACCTCAGCTTTATACAGAACGATATCTGCTGTCTGGAGGACCGGATAACCCACCAGACCATAATTCACATTTTCCGGATGTTGTTTGGCTTTTTCCTTGAACGTGGGCACCCGCAGCAACCAGCTTAGCGGAGTAACCATACTGAGCAGGAGATGAAGCTCCGTGACTTCCGGGACGTGAGATTGGACGAAAACAATACTGCGATTTGGATCAATCCCGGCCGCCAACCAGTCAAGGGCCATATCAAATATATTTTTCTGGAGCTCGCTCGTATCGGTTAAAGTAGTTAATGCGTGCCAATCCACAATGCAATAGACACACTCATATTCATCCTGCAGTTTAACATAGTTCTGGAGCGCTCCAAGATAATTTCCCAAATGCAATTTACCTGTGGGACGGGTCCCGGAAAATACACGTTTCATCATCATACCTCAATTCAATATTAAATAGTTACAGTAATATCATGTGAGGGCTACATTTTCTCTGGCGCAGTGATACCCATCAAGTGAAGAGTTTTTGCAAGGACAACTTTAGTAGCTTCAACAAGCTTTAAACGAGCTCCGGTTATAGCTTCATCTTCAGTCACCACTCTGCATTGTTTATAAAAGCTATGAAAGACCGTGGCCAGGTCCTGGGCATAATAGGTCAAATGATGGGGCTCCGAAGTTTCGACGATCATCTCGATAATTTCAGATAGTCTCAGCATCTTGCGAATTAGAGTCAACTCTGGCTCACTTGTAAGCAGATCAACATTCCCATGACGAAAATCAATGCCCTTCTCCTTTGCCAGGCGCAAAATACTGGCAATACGAGCGTGGGCATATTGGACATAGTAGACCGGATTATCCTGGGATTGTTTCTTGGCTAATTCGAGGTCAAAGTCCATCTGACTGTCCGCCGAACGGGCTAAGAAGAAGAACCGACAAGCGTCAGCCCCTACTTCTTCGATCACCTCACGCAAGGTTATAATATCTCCGCTCCTCTTGGAAAGACGGACGATTTCATTCCCGCGACAAAGGGTCACCAGTTGATAAAGGATAACTTCCAGCCTTTTAGGATCGATTCCGAGCGCGCTAACTACGGCTTTCATACGAGAGACATGGCCCTGGTGGTCTGCTCCCCAGATATTGATTACTTTATCAAATTTTCTCTGGGCGAATTTATCATAATGATAAGCAATGTCAGAGGCGAAATAAGTTGGAGACCCGTCACCCCGGACGACCACATTGTCCTTGTCATCGCCGAGTGCGGTGGACACAAACCAGGTCGCCCCTTCCCTTTCGGTTAAGAAACCGCCCTGCCTCAGCATATCCATCACCTTTTGATAAAGTCCACCGCGATAGAGGCTGAGCTCACTAAACCAGACATCAAAACGGACTTTTAAAAGCTCCAGGTCTCCACGAATTAGAAAAAGCATCTTATCCAAACCAACCTGCCCCAGCTCTTTAATGGCTGATGATTCTGGCATATCCAGGAAGATTTTTCCTTTTTCAGAAACGATTTCTTTTGCCAGCTCTACCAGGTAAGCTCCCTGATAACCATCCGGAGGCATTTCAGCATCCACATTCAAAACTTGTTGATATCTGACAAAAAGAGAGCGGTAAAAAGTATTTATCTGAGTACCCGCATCATTCACGTAATATTCCTGTTCGACTTTATACCCGGCAGCAGTAAATACGCTGGCTAAAACACTGCCCAGAATGGCTCCCCGCCCATTCCCCACGTGAAGGGGACCGGTTGGGTTGGCGCTGACATATTCCAATTGAATACTGCGGCCTTTTCCGGACTCACTGTCGCCATAGCCTTTTCCAGAACTCAAAATTGAGTTGACCTGGTCAGTGAGCCAGTCGTTTTTCAAAGTGAAATTAATAAAACCAGGTGAAGCTACGGTAATATCCGCGATCGGACATTTCTCTTCCATCGACTTTACAAGGTCTTTGGCAATAGCCATGGGATTTATCCGGGCTGCCCGGGCCAGCTTCAAAGGAAAGCTAGAAGCGTAATCCCCATGCTCCGAATTCTGAGGCCTTTCAAGCGCTACTTCGGGCAGGTTAACAGCAGGTATTTTTCCTGCTTTCTGGGCCTCTCCGGCGGCACCGGCCAACATTTCAGCAAGCTGTTGTCTGGCTTTAACTATTCCATCAATCCGGTTAGAATTACCCAATCTAATTCACCTTCTGTCTTACATTTTTAGAAAACAATCATCCAGTTTACGCATGAATTATAGCATAATACAGGATATTTGATAACATTTGAGCCTTTAAATAACCAGGATAGGGAGGATCAATTGGTCCTCCCTATCGGGGTGTGTATGTACCTGCACAACCTGAATTGTCATCCGCCGAGGAGTCGATACCACCGCCGAGACCACTCTCCGCCTCTTCCCCATCGTTAAATTACTGGATTGAATAAGCAACCTGGACCGTCAGAGTAATATCGGTTTGGCCAGGATTGATAGGGGTAGTGGTTGAGGGAGCGGCGGTTGCGCTTGGAACGGATACGTTATACGGAATCGGAGTGGATACCGGATTTTCCACAATATAAAACGGCCGACCTAGGCTCACACCGGCCAGGCTCGCCAACTGCTGAGCTTTAGTTTTAGCATCATCCATAGCCTGGGTCCGCGCCTGAGAATTATACTGACCCGGATTATCAACAGAGAAGCTGATACTGTTGACCCGCATTAAATCCCCGGCAGCCGTGGTCGCAGCATCAATAATAGGCCCAACCTTATCAATGGAACGGATTACAACGTTAACAATATTGCTGACCTGATATCCCGTAATGGTGCTTTGCTGGGTAGTATTATCAAACCTGGTTACCGGACTGATAGTATAATACTGAGTCGAAATATCTTTTTGCGCCACCCCATTACTAGTCAGAACGGATATCACTTTGGCCATAGCCGAAGCGGCCTGAGATTGAGCATCTACTACTTTAGCGGCCTGTATCGAAACTCCCAAGCTCAGGTTAGCAATATCAGGAGTTACAGTTACCTTCCCTTCGCCGATTACCCAGATCCCCTGTGGAGAAAGCGTATTCCCGGATGAAACGTTTTGCGCAGGTACATTGCTACTGCATCCCGCCAGTGCCATCATTAGAAGCACTAAAGCCAGGGCTAAACTTAACCATAATTTTGTTTTCATATTTACCTCCTGAGGCTAATCTATTTACATCATATTACGAAAATAGAATTCAAATGAGGAATTGGGGACTATGAGGAAGAAGGATTTGTGAAAATAAAAACGAACGAGGGAAGATTTGACTTCCCTCGTTCTGTAAGCTGGAGTTTAAGATATTATGAATTTACTGGATCGCGTAAGCCACCTGGATATTCAGGACAATATCGGTCTGGCCGGGGCTGATAGAAGTGCTGGGCGCACCACCTGCTGAATCCATTGCCTTGTACATTGGGACCGATACAGGATAGGGCTGAGAATAGGAACTCTCGGAAACATAGGTGACTTTGCCTAACTTAACACCGGATAATGAAGCGATTTGATCCGCCTTGGCCTTGGCGTCTTTCATAGCCAGTTCTCGAGCTTGAGCATTATACTGTCCTGGCTGATCCACCGAGAAATAAATACCGTTCATGCGGATATTATCCCCACCGGCTGCGGTTACCGCATCTATGATGGCACCCACCTTGTCAATGGACCTGATCTTAACCGTCAGCATATTACTAACCTCGTATCCGGTATATTCCTGATAAGGAGTGGGTGGGACTACAGGCATGGGAGCATCCACCGCGGATCCGGTTGAAGACTGAGCTGGGATCTTGATGTCGGGAGGAATCGGAGAAGTATATTGGTAAATGTTAAAGTACTGGGTCTGAATATCTTTCTTATCAATTCCATTTCCCGTTAAAGCTGCCATTATTTTATCCATGGCTGCAGCGGCTTGAGCTTGAGCATCGGCTACCTTGGCTGCGCGCGCTGTAACTCCCAATGAAATAGTCGCAATATTCGGAGTAACGGTAACCTTTCCCTCTCCGTTCACCCAGATACCTTGCTGACTATTGACATTGACATTTACACCCTGGACATCGGCAGCGGCGCCTCCGGCAGCACTGCAGCCGGTAAGACCGGCTAATGTCAGAATAATTACCATCCCGATGGCCAGAAATAACTTGATTTTCATATTTTTGTAAACCTCCTTATAGTTTGCTTGTCTATAGTTTATAACGAAAAAACCGCTGCCGAGTTAGCAGCGGTTTTTAGTGTCTTCTGTTATTACCTGTTTAGCTTGAGTTTGCGGACTGTTCGAGAAGCCTTAAAGCCTTCTCGAATTCATTCTCGGACTGAACAATCGCCTGACGGATAGCCGGCCTGACCTGAGGAGAGGCTTTTTTCAAAGCTTCTTCGAGACGAGCCTTACGTTCATTATAATTATCTATGATAATCTTCTTTAGTTTTTCGCGATCAGAAGATGAAATACGGCTGTTATTTTTGGTATTCCGGGTATTCTGGTTTCCACTCACAGATTTGGAATTTGAAGAGGGGCTGGGAGCCGCGGTTATCTGAGAATCAGGTGCCTTCGCCTTGATAGACGGTACAGCTACTGCCGGAGCAGTTTCCGTTCGGGCGCTGGGTGTGGACACAGGTGCTGCAGAAGGTTGAGGCACCGATGCCGGAGGAACCAGGGTCAAGACGGGTGGAACTGTCGCTTCCGGCTGAGAAGCATCTGCTGAAGAAGGCGCTAAAGCCTGCATTGGAGCTGGCGCAGAGGCAATCCCAAAACTGGGCTCGTTAGTCTTTTCTATACCATTAGAGTCTGCGCTGGAAGTACCGGCAGCCCTACCGGCAGTTGATGGACCGGGACCTGCCCCTTTTCCTTCCCCTTCAGCAGCGATACTGGTAATATTCGAGAGATTGGTATTCAATCTCTGAGCAGCAACCTGAACTTCCTGGGCATTATCTTTAGACGCCATATAGACAATTTCTTCAGTGCGCCTGTTAGCGAATTTAGCATTTAATTCAGCCTGACCAATTTCGGAAGAAGTCGCCGCCAGTTGAACCTGTTCGGAGGCCAGCTTAACAGAATAAAGAGGTTCATCCGGCATGCTGTTGCTGGAAGCGGCAACAGTACCCCCGCCACCCAGAACCACCACCATTACTACAACCAGTGCAACCGCCCAGCCGGATTGCCACTGCCAATGCCAGTTAAAAATACGTCTTCGTTGAAACTTTTTCGTCTCCATTTCCCTTAGAGCAGACTGAAATTCATATCTGGCCCTGGCTTTAAATTCCGAACGAGGCTGGATAGTCGTGGCTATCTTGGCCGCCTGCGCCGTACGCAACAGTGGTTCAAGTACACGAGAGTGTTCCGGAAATCTTTGCAGACAATCTTCTACCGTCTCACCCTTGAGTATGCGGTCCAGACATTCGTTCAAGATATTATTAAATTTCTTTTCCTGACTCATAGTTCATTCACCACCAGGGCTTTCCTCAAAGCGAGTACCGCGCTGTGTTGAAGAGCTTTGATCGCCCCTTCACTTTTTCCCATAATTTCGGCGCATTGGGCAATGGATAATTCGCCAGCAAATCGTAAAGAGATAACTTCTTGCTGAGCTGCGGTAAGCTGCTTCGTCGCTTTCTTTAAATCCTCTATATCAATTTGTATTTCCATCATATGCTGCGGATCATCTCCCAAATCGGGGAGCGGCAAACCATCTATATCTACCGTTGCTTTCTTATTTTTTTGTCTTAAAAAATCGATTACCTGGTTATGAGCGATGCGGTAGATCCAGGATGAAAACGGAACTCCTTTATTTCGATAAGAAGATATTGACTGCAGCATCTTCATAAAGACCTGCTGTGTAATATCTTCAGCTTCCATCTCATTCCTGACCCGCAGAGCTATATAGCGATATATTTTGTCAAAGTACGCCTCATATAACTGAGCGAAAGCGGCAGAATCCTGCTTTTGCGCTCGTTGGACGAGGCCTTCCTCATCCTGCAATGGCAAGCTCCTTTGTTCTATTACCTCGTCCATAGTATATAACGTTAGTCCTTTTAAAAAGATAGTAGTGAAAAAATAAATAAAAAATCACAAACTTCAAATAAGTCCCAAGCGCCAAATTACAAATCTCAAGCAAAATTGAAGAGATGAATCTTGTAATTTAGAATTTGTTTTTTATTTGTAATTTGTGATTAGATATTTCCTTAACCGTTGGTCTGGTCGGGGTGAGAGGATTTGA
>DEUU01000226.1:0-5616 GCA_002362735.1 Dehalococcoidia bacterium UBA3254 | reverse complement strand
AACATATATGCTTCGGTCAACCGCAAAGACGCTTGAAAATGAAAATTTCCGGCTGTTTCAGGCTGGATCACCATAACTTAAGTCATACTTGAAATAAGCAGAAATACTGTTTATAATAAATCTAATACTTAGGTATTATCTAATATTTAGTAAATGTCTAATCAGCGTAGAATTTCGCAGGAGGGGAAAATGGCCTTAGTAACGAAAAACCAGCTGGTAGAAGACATCCTGGCGCTGGCAGACAAATTGTTCCGCCAGCTATTACCGACGGTGCCAAAAGAACTACTGACAATTGACGTAACCATGCCTCAGTTGAAAATTATGTTGATCCTTTACATCCACGGGCCAACCCGCATGAGCGACATCGCTGGAGGACTGGATGTGACCTTTCCCACGGCTACGATCCTGGTGGATAAACTGGTGGGAAAAGATTTTGTAACCCGCGAAAATCAGAAAAATGACCGCCGGGTAGTAGTTTGCCGTCTTTCCGAAAACGGTCAAAAAGCAGTCGGCCGCATCTGGGAATCAAGCAGATTAAGAAGCCAGGAACTGCTGGAAGCAATGGATACTACAAAACTACGCATGTTTGTTGAAGTACTGGAGGATATGTTGAAGTCAGCGGATAAGAAACGCTGAAAGGCAGGGGGTGAACTATGATTGCGATTACCGGAGCTACAGGTCACATTGGAAATGTATTAATTAGAGAATTGCTGGCAAAAGGCAACAGGATAAGAGCGGTGGTCCCTCCCGGCGAAGATATCAATCCTATTCAAGGACTGGATATCGAAATAGTTCAAGGGGATGTACGTAACCCGGAATCTTTAATTCGGGCATTTTCCGGAATAGAAACCGTCTATCATCTGGCAGGCATTATCTCAATATTGCCGGGAAAGAAAAAGCTGCTTGAAGAAGTAAACGTAAAAGGCACCCAAAATGTGGTAGAAGCTTGCCTAAAAACCGGTGTCAGGAGATTGATCCATACGAGTTCGATACATGCCCTGAAAGAACCGCCTCAGGGAACCATTATCACCGAAGAGCAGCCCTTTGATCCAGCTAGTATTTCAGGCGGGTACGGGAAGACGAAGGCCAGAGCTTCTCTGGCTGTTCTTAAAGGAGTCAAACGGGGACTTAATGCCGTGATTGTCTGTCCCACTGGGGTGATTGGTCCGTACGACTACAAAATTTCTGAAATGGGGCAGTTGGTCAGGAGCTTTCTCAAAAGGCGCCTCAAAGTAGGAATCAATGGAGCATACGACTTTGTTGATGTCAGAGATGTAGCCAAGGGAATGATACTGGCCGGAGAGAAAGGTAGAGCCGGTGAAAGCTATATTTTGTCCGGACAACAGATTTCTGTTCCTGATTTGCTGTCAATTCTGGGAAAGATTTCAGGAATAAAAGCGCCGGGCCATTTGGTCCCCTGCTGGTTAGCAAGGATAGCGGGAATACTGGCAACACCGTACTATTTGCTTAATAAAACCAAACCTCTGTTCACAGCGTATTCAATTGATGTTCTTGCCAGCAACTCACTCATAAGTTCATCCAAAGCCAGACGAGAGCTGGGTTATTCACCCCGTTCGATAACGGAATCATTGACAGACACCGTAAACTGGCTGAAGAACGAGTTCAATAAACAGGCCGGAATTGATAATCTGAGCCAAAATCCTTCCGGGGCATAGGTAGAGAAGGATTCGTGATAGGAATAGGTGATACGTTTTACGTTTTCACTTAAGGAGAAGGTTACCGGAAAAGGTTAAGGTTGTCCACAGCAGATAATCCTGGACACAACATCCATCAAGATCGTGCAAACAAAGTAAGATAAAGCCCCTCCCCAGGAGCGTTTCACGGGATTTCATAAGGTCTATAACAGGACCCGGAAGGATATTTTTGTCTTTTTGCAGGGAGAGACCCTGCGATACAGGAGGATATCTTTATGTTTGGTAAAATAGGCAATTTTGCTGTCAAACAGAAGCTCTGGATCATCACGGGCTGGATACTGGCCGCTTTGCTGCTGTTTTTCTTCGCTCCTTCCTTAAGCAAAGTAGGCACGATGACAGAAGCCAACTTTCTGCCGCGGGACAGTGAATCGCTGCGGGCGCGACAGTTAACAGCGGAGTATTTTCCTCAGACTCAGGCGGCTTCAACCGTCAGCCTGGTATTTTACGATAGTAACCAGCTCGGAGACAGCGATCTGGCTTTCGCAAGACAAATGGGTGAATGGCTGTCTTCCGGAAAAACTCCATTTAAAGTAGAAAACATCACCTCCATCTTTATGAACCCGGAACTCGAATCCCGCCTGGTCAGTCCGGATAAAACCACCATGCTGATGAATGCCGGGCTGAGCAAGGTTGCCTTTGAATCGGACTCAATTACGACCGTTAAAGATATCCGAGACTATTTAAAGTCAGCCCCGCCCGGACTTGAGATTTTTGTTTCCGGGCAGGTGGGCATCTACAGCGACCTGTTTGCATCTGTCAACCAGAGCATTACTCTAACCACTTTGATTACGATCATACTGGTAATTCTCCTCCTGATCCTCATTTTCCGCTCCCCTGTTGCAGCCTTGGTACCTTTGCTGACCATCGGAATGGCCTTCGTGGTGGCACGCGGAATAATGGGGATTCTGGGAAATGCCGGAATTTCCATCTGGTCGCAGATTGAAATTTTTTTGATAGTCATGATTTTTGGAATCGGAACAGACTACTGTCTTTTCATGATCTCCCGTTTCCGGGAGGAGCTCGGAAGGCAAAGCGACCGGCAGAGCGCGATGAAATTTGCGGTGAGCAAGATCGGAGTAGTAATCGCCGCCAGCGCGTTCGCCGTAATCGTCGGTCTGGCCGGAATGGCGGTTGCCCGGTATCAGATGATACAAACGATGGGACCGCTGCTGGGGGTAGCAATTTTCGTGACCCTGCTGGCAGCATTAACCCTGGCTCCCGCTCTGGCTTCGGCTTTCGGGAACAAGTTGTTTTGGCCGCGGCACGAAAATCTAAAACTGCCGGATAAGTCCAGGCGTCCAGGTTTCTGGGATCGAGTAGCCCGTCTCTCTACCGGCAGACCGCTGATTGTAGCCGGAGTAGTAATCATTATCATGCTTCTACCATATCTGGCTTTACCAAACTTGAACCGCTCGTTCGACCAGATCGCGGAAATACCATCCAGTTCCGAGTCCGTCAAGGGATTCAAGATTTTGCAGCAGCATTATGACATCGGAGAGATGGATCCGCTGACCGTTATTATCACAGGTCAAAATGGACAGGACCTTACCAGCCCCACTTCTCTGCAGGCGCTGAACAAGATCAGTGCCGATCTCCACAGGGTTAAAGGCGTGGTAAAAGTGCAAAGCATAATCCAGCCTGACGGCAACGGCCAAACCCCGGCAGAACTAACCGTTTCCGGACAGATCAACACTATCGCTCAGGAAATATCTTCCTCGCTTGCAACCGCATCCAGCGACCCTTCCGCTCTTTTTAGCGAACAGGTGAGCTCAGGATTCAGCTTGTTAAATGTATATATGAAAGAACTGGAGGGAAATTTTAGCTGGGTTAAAGATGACGTCACTTACCGGGAGTTGAATCAGAACCTGCAATCTTTGCAGCAAGTGATAATACAACTGCGATCTGCCTTGAGTTCAGGAATGCAGATACCCCAGGGCAATTTACCGCTTCAAGCTATTCAATCACAGGCAGGAACGATTATCGGCGATCTCCAGACGCTGGGACAGAAATTCAACCAGAATGGCAATCCCGCCTTCCTTTCTCCGACCCTAATGGCTTCCTCATCTCAGGAGAAAGACCTGATAAACCTGTTTTTTAGTGAAAACAAACAGGCCACAAAGTTTTATATTGTGCTCAACTCTTACCCGCAGTCGGATGCAGCCTTAACGGCGGTTGGAGACACACGAAAAGCGATCACTTCCAGCATCACCGGAACAACTCTCAAAGGTTCTGAGACAGTCATCGGAGGCACCTCGGCCGAACTAGCAGATGTACGCCAAATTCTGGACCAGGACTTCACCAGAGTGATCATTGTTGTGCTGGCGGCAATTTTTATCGTCCTGGGACTGCTCTTACGGAGCCTGATCGCCCCATTGTATCTATTGATAACAGTATTGCTAAGCTATGGAACTACTCTTGGCATTGTGAGCTGGATATTCCAGGGCATTCTGGGGCAGGAAGGGATCAGCTTTTTGATACCTATTATCGTCTTTGTACTTCTGGTAGCTCTGGGTTCGGACTACAATATCTTCCTGATGTCGCGGGTGAGGGAAGAGTCGCAAACGCAGTCCACCCGAAACGGCGCGCGATTGGCAGCGATGGCGACGGGAGGAGTAATCACCGCCTGCGGGATTATCCTGGCAGGGACTTTCGGCGCCCTGGTAGTCACACCCATCAGAACCCTGTTACAGATAGGCGCGGCGGTCTCCATCGGCGTTTTGATCGATACTTTTATCGTACGAGCGCTGCTGGTCCCGGCTATTGCCAGCCTTTTAGGACGCTTGAATTGGTGGCCGACCAGACAAAAAGGAGCTTAAAGGAAGGGTGATCCGGGAAATAATCAAGCGATGAAATGGTAACAGTATTGAGGTCATGGCGACCAAAGTACGGCTACCATAGCACTAACTCTCCATTTACAATAAGGATTATGCTTATGGCGCGAATAATTTGAGGAGGTAAATGGAGAGTGAAAAAAAGAATTCTGTTCACAGGTGTAGTACTGGCCTTAATTGCCATGACGGCAATGCCTGCCCAGGCTTTTGCTAAAGCTGGCTCCGATAAACCTCAAATAACCACGGGCAGTTTTTGCTCGACCAACCTAGTTTATATCAGCGACCCCGGGAAAACAACGCAAAAAGGAATGCGTCTCATAACTCGCGGTGAAATCATGAAAAGTGCGGCCCCGGTCTCCTGCGACTGGGCAGCTCTAAATGGTGCTACGATCATAGTGCAGCATTCATCGGAAATCAACTTAACTCCTACAAGCCCGATGACCGGAACTTTTTCCGGGACTGCCATCAATATTATCAAGGTGTATCCGGCCGCCGGCGGACAGCTAACCGGGGTATCGCCGACGACACTTAGAGGAAACTATATCCTGGATCCAACTTACGGAATGATTGTGGAAGATGTCACGGATACCGGCAATTATTACGTCGCGGGACAGGTGCCGGGCCCGGATGGCCATTGTTTTGTGCAAAGCAGCGGCACTTTAAACGCTTTATTGAACTGGAACGGCACGACTCTATTCGGCAGCGCTGTCTTCAATGGAGATTACAGAATGTTATCCAGGTAGGGTGCTTGAAGGATTCCTTTGGTTTCCTTTATTCCGGGTACGGGTGTAGCTACTCAGGTGAGTGGCTACACCCACAGGTATATTAAATAAGCAAAAAATAAGAGGCAACTGATTGATATTAACTGACCGGCAGCAATCATAAATGGCAAAAGAACGATTAATAGTAGAAAAGGACAATTTATTCAGCAGCGGAGACGAAGAAAGCCTGTGGTTAAAATATTGTGGATTTCTGGACCTGACCCTGGAAGAATTCATGATTATCCAGAAATCATTACTCATGGACCAGCTCGAGACCCTCTCTCACTCCCCTTTAGGCCGTTTGCTGCT
>DEUU01000255.1 GCA_002362735.1 Dehalococcoidia bacterium UBA3254 | reverse complement strand
TGCTCAGAAAGATTGCCAGTACTATGATAAAAGGAGTCTCAGAACGGATCAGCCGGCCAATCGGAATATTAAAGACCTGTCTCATGATAAATAAATTGAGCCCCATCGGTGGGGTAAGCAGGCCGATCTCTGAATTTACCACCAGCAGTACTCCAAACCAGATCAGAGAAAAACCCAGTCCCTGGACCAGAGGCACGAAAAAGGGCAGGGTTATGAGGATAATGGTCAGAGAGTCCATAAAGCAGCCCAATATGAGAAGCAAGATCATAATCAAAACGATGACCAGTATCGGAGAAACGTTTAATGAAACCAGATAATTGGTCAACATTCGAGCCATGCCGGAGCTTCCCACCAGATAGCTCAGTATCAAGACTGCAATCACCATGAAACAGATCATGCCGTTCGTAATGGCCCCTTCCATCATGGCATGGAAGAGGTTCTTGACACGGAAGCGGTAAGCCACTACCGAGAGTATCAAAGCCAGGATCACCGCTACCCCGGCAGCTTCGGTGGCCGTCATAATGCCGAAATAAATGCCTCCCAGGATACCCAGTATAATAATCGCTATCGCCCAGACCTTGCGCAAAGAATAGAACCTTTCTTTCCAGCTGACGGACAAGGCTTGCGGGGCCAGATTAGGCCTTATTTTACAGGCGGTCACAATATAGATCGTGAACATCAGGATCAGGACAATCCCCGGGATGATGCCCGCGATAAAGAGCTTGACAATAGATACTTGGGCAATAATGGCATAGGTAATAAAAGGAATACTGGGTGGGATCAGCGGCCCCAGCACACCCCCGCCTAAGATTGCTCCCAAAGAGAATCCCTTTTCGTAACCCATCTTTTCCATTTGCGGCACCGAAATCTTACCGATAGCAATGGCGGTAATGGTGCTGCTGCCGATGGCGGCGGCCATGATTCCTTCCGCCCAGACGGCAGCAACCGCCAGCCCGCCCGGTAAACGCGACAGCCAGTTATTTGCGGCTTTAAAGACATCCGAGGCGATATCGGTCTCATCCAGGATATAGGCCAGTAAGGTGAAGAGCACCAGCGGGGTCCAGCTCATGTCAAAAAACTGAATGTAAGGAATGAAACTTAATTTGGTCAGACCGGGCGCCCCCAGGGTCAGCATGATACCGATCACAGCACAAAAACCGATAGCAATGGGAACAGGTATCCCAACCATCATGATAATCAACAGGGCTCCCAGGGCGATCAGGGAAATCGTTACTATATCCACCGTAAATTACTCCTGAAATAGATTTACAACCACTATACTGCTTTGCCCGCCTTAACTCTCAATGAAAAGAAATACCGCAGCATCTGGACCAGCATCACCAGACACATTAGCCCCGCGCCAAACGGAACAATCATCTTGATCGGCCAGGCCGGTATAAGCGCGTTCAAAGTCGTGGTCTCCCCGGTCTTAAAAGCAAAGATGGAATTATTCCAGGTCATCCAGACGATGATGCCACAAAAGACCAGTCCCATCAGAGGACCAATCACATTCAGAATAATGCCCCTCGCCAGAGGAGGCAGACGGCTGCTCACAAAATCTACCGTGATATGCCGGTTCATCCTCTGAGTTTGAGGAAAGGACAGCATCGCCACGCACAGCATGAAAAAGCAGACCACCAGATAGCCATTATCATCCGGACTGCGGAAGAAATAGCGGCGTATCACTCCGTAAGTGACTACCACAGCCATCAGCACCGAGAATGATCCAGCCAGGACCAGTAATGCATAAGTGATACGATCAAACAGCCGGTTGGCCAAACTGGCTGTAGGTTGTTTTACCACCGAGCTTTCCGAGCTCATGTTAAACCCTCCTCCCAATTATCTGTCTTATATCTAAAGGGGTAACCTCACCCGGGCTGCCTCATAATTTTCGCTTTTTAATTCAATGGGAAGGGCAGAGACCTTCTGCCCTTCCCATTATTAAGGTTAACGATGTGAAGTTATTTCAGCCAGCATGAATCTGACCACCCCGTCAGTTAATTCTTATTAGGGATTTAAGGGATACTTGGCATTAGCTTTGGCAGCGCAATCCTTATAGAAGGCAGAATCATCTGCGGGTACGGTCTTCCAGTAAGAATCAGCTACTGAAGAGACAGCCTGCACCCATCTGGCAAGTTCCGTAGCGCCAGGTACAAAGACCGTAACGCCACCTGCGGACAATGCTTTAAAGTCATCGTTCCAGCCTGCTTTGAATGCCGTGTTGCAATAATCTTCCATGGTTTTACCTCCAGCAGTCAGAGCTGCTTGCACATCTGCCGGTAATGATTTCCAGATATCCAGGTTGATCGTATTGGAAATTTCAGAACTGGAAAAAGGTGCGTTAACGGCGAATTTAATAACATCCGAGTATTTATTCATTACCAGCGCGTGAGGAATGCCGGCTACACTGGCATCGATGACCCCTTTTTGGAGGGACTGCAAATCCTGAGTCCAATCCTCCATGACTGGAGAACCACCTAGAGCTTTGACGGTATTGGACATGGTGGGGCCGGTAACTCCTATTAACAACCCTTTCATGTCCTCCAGAGTCTTGACCTGCTTTTTAACTGAGGTCATGATCCGAAAACCGATGTTGTAGTCGGAGAGGAGATGCTGGTTAAACTTGGTTTCGTAGATTTTATTACGATTATCTTTGACCAAACTAGAGAATTCTATGGCGGCATCCAAATTGTTGAATATGAATGGGACTTCAGTGACCGAGAACCGGGCATCTTGAGCCCCGTTGGTGGTCACGGAGATATTGCCTATTTCACAGGCCCCGGTCATAATGACCTGCATGGTATCCGAGGTCCCGGCCAGTACACCACCAGGGATGGCCTCCATCTTATACCTGCCGGCAAATTTGGCATTGAAATCTTTAGCCCAGTTATCCATGGCGACCACGGCCGGGTCACCCGGGGGAACAGCGATGGTAAATCTTAAGACTTTCTCCTTGGCCTGAGTAGTAGGTGGAGCTGAGGTAGTAGCTGGAGCTGAGGTAGCGGGCTTAGAGGTGGTAGCCGGGGCAGAGGTAGCGGGAGCTGAAGTGGCGGGAGCCTGGGTGGCTGAAGGTGTAGGAGATCCGCAAGCACTTAAAAGAAAAGATACCGCGATGAGAACTACCAGTGATAACAGAAGATACTTTTTCAAAACAATCCTCCTTTTACCTAATGATTACGTCTATAATCTTATTTTCCCTCTTTTCAAGGTTAAAAATTAATACACTTTCTTAAAATTAACCGGACATCAAGTTTTATTAAGTAAAAAGCAACCGTTGATAAAAGTTAATTTATTTCCACTGTATTAGGGAAGATTGCGTCGCAAATTTAAGAGGTTATCTCCTGGAAACGTTATGTCGGAGATAATAACACATGTTAGTATCGTTTGTCAACAACGACAGATCATTTAGACGGTCAGTTGTGATCGTGATATACGGGAATATTTCTCTGTACTTCTTTCTATTTTTTGGAATTTTTTAACTATTAATATCTGGTTATCTTTCAACTGTGAGACATGAGGTTGGGTAACCAGAGAGCCAGACCGGGAAAAGCCATAACTAGGCCTAAAACGAACACGTCAGCTATAGCAAAGACCAGGCAGCCTTTTATTATGTCTGACATGGGAACTTTAGGCGCAATACCTTTAATTATAAAAAGATGAAATCCAAACGGCGGGGTGATGAGAGCCATTTCTACATTGATCATGAACAACACCCCGAACCAGATGAGGTCATACCCCATGGCAGTCATAAGGGGAAACAGTACCGGAACTGTAAGAAGAAGCATGCTGATGGTATCTATGAAACAACCCAATATTAAATATAATATTTGGATGGCAATTAATGTCACTATTGGAGACATATGTGCATTTGTCAGAAACTCTGCCAACTGCTGAGGAAGCATGTAATAAGACAAAGTCCAGCTGAACATTTTTGCCGCAGCGGAGATAAGCAAAATAAAACCTATAGCAGTTACCGTGTCCATCAAAGCGCTGCGATAGACAGCGAGTTTAACCCGTTTAAACAGACATAAAACAAGGCCGGCAAAGGCGCCCACTGCCGCGGCTTCAGTAACAGTAGCCATGCCGGTGTAAATAGCTATTAACACCACCAGGGCTACTATCGCAGGCGCTATTACTTTTCGCAACGAAAAAAATCTGACTTTCCAGCTTACCCGCTCTCCCAGAGGCGCCAGCTTCGGGCTGATCGAAGCCCAGATAAAAACGACACCGGCAAAGCAAACAGCCAGAATGAGGCCTGGAATCAGCCCGGCAAATAACTGTTTGCCGGCTGAAACCTCAACCAGGGCGGCATAGAAAACAGCGATGGCGCTGGGGGGAATCAGATGGGCTAGCCCACCGGCTGCACCGATTGTTCCCACAGTCAATTTCTGGTCGTAACCAGCACGTTGCATTTCGGGAATAATCACCGGCCCCAGGGTGGCAGTGGCACTTATGCTGCTGCCGCTAAGGGTACCAAATGCCGTACAAGTCCCGATACCTACCATAGCTAAACCACCACGGATACGACTTAACCAGGCACGCGCCATATCGAATATATCAGTGCTTACCCCAGAAGCCGCGAAGAGGTTGCCCATCAGTGCAAACAGGGGGAGAGGGACCAGCGCGTAGGAAGTCAAAAAATAATATACCTCGGTACTGCTCGCAACAATACCTTTCTCCAAGCCGGGACCTAAAATCATACCAACAAAAGCAACAAACCCCATCGCCGCCGCCACGGGCGGTCCGAGAGCCAGCAATATAAGAAAACCTATTACGATCAGTATCGCTGTAATATCCATTAATTTATAATCCTCTCCTCAACTCTTTTACTCAGAGGGTAAAATTCCCTTCAGGGTTCCCAACAAAGAAGCCTTCTGCAAGTTGAGTAAGTGCCCGGTAAACACAATAAACGTTTTAAACCGGGCACTCCATGAACACCTAATGTTCCTGAGAAACAAGCTAAACCAGATTATTTTTTCTCCGCATTTTTCACCGCTGTGATGGCTTTTTGTAAATCACATAGAATCTGCAAAACTATAGTGCAAGCTCCGAGTGCCAGAATATATAACAGGCCGTAGAGCGGTAGATGGAGTATAGCTGAAGAAACACCCCGAGTGGACCACTTCAATCCCAGACTGAGGCTAGCCCATATCAGAATGCCGCAAAACAACAGAAAAATAATCAAGTTCACCACGGCTAAAACCTTCTGTACCTTTCTCGGAAAGTGCGACATTATGAAATCAACCGCAACATGCTGTTTCTTCTTCTGAGAATAAGCCCAGCTCAAACAACCGCCCAGCAACAAAGCGGCTTCACTTATCTCGTACACCCAGGTTATAGGCGAACGGAAAAAATATCTCATAACTACACTCGCAACAGTTAGCACGACCAGGACCAGGATGATTACTCCCGCCGTAGTGGCCAGAAATTTACCCAGCCATTCCACACCGCTGCTGATATATCCGAATATATTGTTCGACCTGGGGCTTAAAGTTTTCTGCAATTTAGAGCATCCTCCGTCACGGTCTTACTGTATTCCAGATAGGCTCAAAACGGGCCCACTCGTCGCCAAATTTATTCGCGTCGCTGTATTTGGCTTTTACAAGATCATAGTAGGGTGCAGCTGTTTTGATCCAGAGGGCTTTCTCATCATCCGGAAGCGCATAAACCTGGACACCGGCATCAGTCATGGTCTTCATAGTGGCATCATACGTTGCTTGAGCCTTACCATAATGATTCTTCTCTGCCTGGATGAAGGCTTCATCAATTATTTTCTTAGTTTCTGCCGGAAGCTTATTCCACGCGTCAAGGTTAATCACAGACTCCGCCGTAGCAGCATAAAATCCAGTGAGAGGAATTATCGTCAGATTCTTTGCAAGATCCTGGTGTTTGTATCCCGCCATGGCGTCGACTCCCATAACCACACCATCAATGGTACCGCGCTCCAGGGCATTATAGATATCTACCGGCGGCATATATAACGGGCTGGCGCCTAATAGTTTGAAGAAATCCATGCAGCCCTGAGTTGTCCGGAGTATTTTCCCCTTCATGTTCGCAAGCGATTTAATCGGGGTCCGGCTCAGAATCTGCCCACCTGGATCGATAGGCCAGGACAGCATATGTATTTTATATTTATGAAGAATGGTCTGACAGTAATCGTAGAAACCTCCCGGATCGCGGGCGTGCTGAACGAATTTATTGTAGTCAAAGTTCATCGCACCATCACCGGCGAAAGCCAAAGGTCCAGTGCGGTCCGGATCCCATCCGGGCTGTATCATACCGATATCAGAAATGCCCGCTGACATCTTATCGAAGGCAGTCTTCTCATCCAGCAGAGCCCCTGAAGCATAGAAGGTAATTTCTATCTGTCCACCCGAGTTTTTTTTCATTATTTCCAGAGCATCCTTTAAAAGATTGGATGGTGGAAATCCAGGAGGAGGCCCGATAACTGCCGCCTTTAAAGAAACTTTAGGGATCAAGACGGTAGTTGGTGTAGCTGAAGTTGTTGGAGGCACAGTTGTGGAAGCAGGAGCTGAAATAGCGGGTTTCGTTGTTGGCGCAGCAGTTGTGGTGGTTGTTGGGGCAGAGGTAGCAGGTGCCGAGGTTGATGGAGCCACGGTTGGAGTCGGAGTCGACGAACATCCGCCTAAGAGCAAAGCAGCTATGATCAGAACCAGTAGCAATACCCAAAATAATCTCTTCATCGTTTCCTCCTTTTATTTGCAATCTAAAACAAATGTTGGGTTACGACCCTGATCACCAGTTAGTTCAGGGATAATTTCTCAAATTACAATCCAGAGATGTTTTTAAAGCTTTTTACCCTTTTACTCTTCCTAATGTGCTTCAAATTCACCGATTCAACGAATGTATCTTCCAAACTTGTGAAGCTTAATTGAATCAATCTGTTAAATACCCTTGCTCCAACTCCAAGCTTTTTAACCGATATTATTTGAGCTTTGGTTCAGTTTATGTTTAGCATTTAGTTAACGAGTATAAGGATGGGCTTCAGTTGGGCTTCATTAGATTAAAAGATGTTTTTATGTATAATATTATTTTTGAATTTATCACCAAATTGCTATTGATTTAGTCGTAAATTTAAGGGATTATCTTCTAGAAACGTTATGTCGGAGATAATAACACATGAAGTGCTGGTTGTCAATAACGACATATCATTTGGATGTTCATATATGATTATTACAAAAGAAAAGAGAACTTCTATGCTAAAACTCAAATGGAACGAGAGGTGCAAAAAGCCTGCACGAATATTGATCTGACCTTGTATAATTCTTTGATATGCTTGTCCGACGATCCGTAAGATACGAATCTGTCTATAAAATTCTCTTTCTATTAAAACTTAACACCACGTGCCATAATTTAGCCAATCATTAAACCTCTATTCAGATATTCAAGATTGAAATACCTATAAGTTTATCATGATACTCTAATTTTGGGTTCGATTCTTTTTTAACAAGTTACAACCGACTCTTTTTTCTAAAATCATTGTTATTGATCAGTGTTCTTCGCTTGACTAAATTCAAATCGACCATCCAGGAGCTGGCCTCATTAATTGAATTTAAAATTGCTTATATTGTAGAAAAAGAGTCAGGTAAAATATACATAATGTGAAGGTCAAGGATACCCGTACCAATAAAATAATACTGACTCCTGTTTATAACGCGATTTATCATTTCAAGAATCACCCGGATGGCTTTTTTAAAATATCCAGTGTTTGGCTCTTCGTTGGCCATTCTGCAGAATACACCAGGTTTCTGACAACGTTACCTAAAGGATAGTTGAGAAGACCTTTTTAACAGTAAAATTGAGGCAAAGCCATTTATCTGCCGACGATTGCTCGGTAGATAAACACTATCTTCAGTTCCCAAGAGATATATGATTAGTAAATTGAGAATAATAAGCCTGGACTTCTTATTTTTTAGGTTCTAACTCTACATATTCGGCAGATATAGCGGTCCCGTCAGGGTTTGTTACCGCGGCGGTCATGGGATGGATCTGCGGATATGAACACAGAACAATCGGCAACCCATAGAAATCCTTGGGATTATAAACTGCTTCGCGCCCTTTACCAATAGTCAGAAGCGCGACCGGCTCGATACCACGTTTTCTGATATGTTCAATCGCCTCATCCATGTTATCTACTCTGATTGTTACTACTCTGACGCCCCCCTCACCCTCCTTTTCCATCATCTGCCGCTGTGAATTTCCGAAAGGCGAGTCGATGGGCAGGGGAGACACCAGTTCAATGCCAAAACCAGAATAATTGACCGTGACACCCGCTTTTT
>DEUU01000257.1 GCA_002362735.1 Dehalococcoidia bacterium UBA3254 | reverse complement strand
ACGCTGTGACGCATCAATTCTTGCCGGGATATGGCTTTTTTTAGCTCATCTAAAAGACTGGTAGCGGGAATTAAGATCCCCGGATAGGCCTGCATATACATATTAACGTTGATGCCGATTCCTATTATCGAAAACCTGAGAGTCGATCCATGAATATCATTGTGAATCAAAATACCGGCGATTTTCTTTTCATTGACCAGGACGTCATTAGGCCATTTTATCTGGGGTTGCAAACCGGTGATTTTTTCAATACTATATGTCACCGCTAAAGAAGATAACATAACCAGGTATGGTAAGTAGTCCAAATTGGGACGCAGGATTATCGAAAAGGCCAGGCTGCCGGGAGGTGAAATCCACACGCGGTGCAGCCGGCCCCGGCCTTTGGTCTGTTCATCCGCGACGATTACAGTACCGGCTGGAGCTCCCCATTGAGCTTCCTGGTGGGCAGCTTCCATCGTAGAGTCTAAGGTTGGAAAATGAATTATTTTCTGACCGATAAACCGGGTATGGAGTTCCCGGACTATCTGATCTACGTTCAAACGGTCTTCTTCCATAAATGCCCTTTCTCATATTTCGTGAGGTTGATCATTCAATATCTTATAGCTCGGACAAATATTCTGCAAGACACACCGGGAGCAGCGAGGATGCCGGGCGATGCAGATCTTTCTGCCATGTTCAATTATCAACACATGAAATCTATAGTAAACCGCCGGATCTATCATACATTCTAGAATCTGGTGAGCTTCATCCAGAGATGCTTTTTCCTGTATCAGCTTAAGCCTCTTGGCCACACGGAAGATATGAGTATCCACCGGTAAGGCTGGTTTCCCCAAAGCGAAGAGCAAGACACAGTTAGCGGTCTTATTGCCTACTCCGGGCAACTTCTTTAACCAATCTCGGGCTTCCGGCACGGGCATGCCGGCCAGGAAATCCAACTGTAGAGTACCTCTTCTTAACTTTATCTCTCTGAGAGCTTGTTGAATACGGTTAGCCTTAATTTGTCCCAGACCGGCGCTCTTTATGGTATGAGCAATCGTTTGGGTATCCGCATTCATTACCTCATCCCAGTTCCCAAAAGCAGCCGCTAAAGCCTTGAAAGCCGGACGGGAATTAGAGTCGGACGTGTTTTGAGAAAGGATTGTTTTCACCAGTTCCGCTAAGGGGTCCTGGTTGGGGACGAGATCAAATGCGCCATATTGTTGTTCCAAAAGAATTAATATTTGTCTAATGTTGGGAACTTTCATCGGTGAATTACTCGACATTTGTAGATTTACTGGCCCAGATATAAGCCCATGCCCATCCTGCCTGGACGCTCCGCTGTAAAAATGGCGATTTAGAGATCAACGATCTGAGTTCAACCGGCGTGTAACTGGACCATATGGAACCAATGGCGCCGTTAACTCGCCGGATATGATATGGAGTGAATAATCGCTGTACAACATAACCCGTATAATAAACTAACAGAGGCTCATCACGTCTTAAGTCAAATATCAATAAGTTTCCGCCGGGTTTGAGTACCCGGTAGATTTCCTGAAAGGCGTTTTCAGGTTTTACCCAGTGGTGTAGAGACAGAGTGCTGATTACGAAGTCGATCGTATTGTTTTCAAAAGGCAAATCAGAGACATCCGCGGTGCGAAAGGTCACGCGGTGGTTGAAATTTCCTCGGGATAATTTCTTTTCCGCGAGTTCAATCATTTGATCGGAAACGTCGATGCCGGTAATTTTCAATTGAGGATACTCTTTAGCAATGACCAGAGCTAAGTTTCCCGGACCACACCCGGCGTCAACTAAAATTCCCTGGGGCTGGTATCGTTTCAATTTAGTCAGCGCCAGGAGACGCAATACTTCAAAAACCAGGCCCCGGCTGACCTGATCATAGGCCCGGGTAGACTCATCGTCATTGGCTCCCTCTTTTCGAGGATCCCGAGGTATTGTTAGCCGTACGAGGCTGAGTATTGCAGCCAGAACCACGATTACTATTAGAGGGGTTATCCAAACAAACATATCTGTATTCTATCATGGATACCCGGGATACGCTTGAATTTGGTCGCAAGCTACGGTATTAGGCTAGCGTAATTAAGTACCATCGACATACAAATTACGTATAGCTACGGATTATATCAGCCTGCGACATCCGCTAAAATGCTCTGGTAGGACTAAAAAACCTTAACTCGGGTAATCCTGCAATAAAGCAAGGAGTAGATGAAAATGATAAACCATCCAGTAATCGAGAACCTGCTTCATGAACATGAGGCTGTCCGAGCATACATGGGACAAATAACCAAAATGGTGAATTCATGGTACATGTCCAAATCAACTTTGGCCTCTACCCCGGATGTTGGTGAGGATTTTGAAAGGCAGAAATTGAGCTTGAAGCAGACCATCGGGTATCTTGACGATGGCTTGAAGAGACAATTTATGCATGAAGAAGAAGTCATGCCTCAGCTTGTGGGCGATATGCTCATGGATGCTGTTAAAGCTGAACATGCGGAAATCCTCAAAGAATTAAGTGAAATTAAGTTTCTTTTACTTTACATAAATCCGGCTTCATTGAAACTTAAAGGGGACTATTTAAAAGTTTTGATCAACAGTTTTGTCAATTGGGTGACGCGTAACAGCGTGATGAAAGACATTATGTTGAGGCTGGTCAGAGGTGAGCCAGCCCGGAAGATCGCGGCTCTGGCTAGCGTGTAAATCTCAACAATGTTCCGCCTCCGGTCATTCCCGGTCCTATACTCAAAACCAGTATATAGTCTCCCGGATGAATATCTTGCGACATCAATCTTTTTCCGGTTATCCCTACGCTGGTGCTGGAGGTATTCCCATATTCGCTGAGAGTTTGCCGGGACAGTTGGGTTTTCTCTTCGGGTATATCAAGGGCATCCCGAATATTGTCTATCACTGATTTCCCCGCGGCATGAATCACAAACCAGTTAATATCTCTAATTGTAAGGCCATGTCTTTCCAACAAGATCTTCGCGGGAACCTGGACGATTTTTGCCGCAATTTTGGGAATGTTTTTTGAAAGTCGTACTCTTAATCTTCCGTTCTGCCATACAAATCCTAAATCGCCGATATAGGTGGTATCAGTATAGGTCTCGGTGTCTATGATTTCGGGATGACGCCAGTTATTGTCGTATCCTACCAGGGCTGCAGTAGCGGCGTCGGCAAAGACGGCATTAGAGCGCATCAGTTCCAAATCGTTAGTAGGGTCGGGCTTCTCAGCCGGTTCGGGGTAGAAAGTACAACTGGATAGTTCGCAGGCAATGACTAGTGAATACTTGCCGGTAGCCGTTGTATAGTCAACCGCCCTTTTTAGTCCGGGATATCCTCCTTCGCAACCCATACTACCGATATTGCAAAAATAGGTATTTGAAGAAAATTTTAAGATCTTCATCAAATGATGCGGAATTGTCGGTCCGGGAACGAATCCGGTACAACTACAATAGGTAATGCAACCGATGTCTCTGGCCGATCGGCCATCCAGGCATTGGTCTACGGCTTCCCTTGACAAAGCCAGAGAACCGTTAAAATATTCTTCCTGTTGTTCTTGAAAACTCAGGTTGATTATGGTATCCAGGTCCACCCAAAAATGACGATAGAGAATTCCGCTATCCTCGAAAAGTCTGTGATACCCCTTCGGATAACCTAGCTTTCTGAATATCTCTTCCTGAGTATATTTAAGGTTAGGTACGGCGAAACCCAGACTGATTAGGCGAGGCCGTTTTAGCGGACTATCCATATACCTGCCCTATCACCAGCAATAACATGTATATTGCGGCAAAGATTATGATAAAGTAAGCTGCTCGCCTGAAATGCTTTTTGAGGAAAACCAGTGACGCAATCACGGGGAGAACCATCAGGAAACTGAGCCCGGTTAGAGGTTTGAACGTGCCGATTACGATCAGGAATACCTGGTAGATAAAGAGAAACATCATCCAGACCAGGATATATACTTCAAGACTGAAACCATACTCCCAAACCTTGTAGGCCAGGCTTTTCACTCCCTTCTTGAGATTGGCTTCAGCATCGGGATATTCGTCCAGAGCCAGTCCGGCAAAGGCTATTATGATAGCCGCCGGAATGCCTACCAGAATGCCCTGTACCCAGGGAGGATTAGCACTGGTAGCAAACATGCCGGACAACGAGGCAAAAGGCCCCACCCCCATTCCCAGGGCGAGTTCATGGGT
>DEUU01000265.1 GCA_002362735.1 Dehalococcoidia bacterium UBA3254 | reverse complement strand
ATGCCCTGGCAGCCGGAGGGCCGATTCTTTATCCGCAATCCCCAGACCTGCTGCTGGTACCGATCGTCTCTCATTTAAGCTCAGGTTACAGTCAGATCCTGCCGGCTTCCAGCATTATCAAGTTACATCTAGCCACTACCAACCAGGCAACCTTGAGCATTGATGGGCATATCAATATCCCGGTCTTTGCCGGTGCAGTCGTCACCGTCAAGTCCAGTGCCAGGAAAACCCTCTTCTTGAGGGTAAGGCCTAAAGACTATTTTTTTAAGGTACTGGAAGAAAAATTAAAAGGAAAGAAATAATTGAATTCGGTAGAAAAAGCTAAAATCGGGGATGTTCCCCAAATCCAACAAATGGTCAACTATTTCGCGGACAAAGACGAAATGTTGGCGCGGCCGCTAAGCGAAATTTATGAAAATATCCGGGACTACTTTGTGGTCAGAGAAGGCGGCAAGGTGGTAGCCTGCGTGGCCTTGCATGTGACCTGGTCCGACCTGGCGGAAGTTAAAGCCCTGGCTGTCTCTGAGGATCTTCAAAGAAAAGGAATTGGCACTCAGTTGGTGGAGGCCTGTGTTAAAGAAGCGAAGCAGCTGGATATTCCGATTGTTTTTTGTTTGACTTACAAACCTGAGTTTTTTGAAAAGCAGGGTTTTGTGGAAGTGGACAAGATGAAATTGCCCAAGAAAGTCTGGACCGAATGCTTCCACTGCCCCAAATTCCCGGACTGCGGGGAAACAGCTATGTTTTATACTATTAAAGAGGGGGCGCTGCTTGGTTGAAGGAATGACTTTTACATGTAAATATATAAGAAGGTAAAATAAACGCTCTTCCCTTTCTTCTTATCTACCCCCAGAAATCTTGATTTTATTGACACTTTTGACTTATTATGTTTGCTCTCTTAATAATTGAATTGAAAAGAAACCAACTCCTGATGGCATAATAGTCTTTACTGCCGTCTCCTGGCTCTATCTTGCTCCAATTAAATAGTTTGTGGAAAAGCTAACAGTTAGCAATAGCCTGGCTGAAGATTCTCCAAACATCCTCATATTTTTGCTGAAATTCAATTTTATAATGGCTTAAAGTCCAGATATTGACCAGGCCCTGGATGGCGCCAAAAAGCAATATTGACACTGTATCCGGGTTAATGTCGGGTTTTATGTTTCCCGCTTCTATTCCCTCGGATACAATCTCCTTAATACGATTAATAAAGATTTGAATAAATTGATAGGCTTGACGATTTAGTTCTACGTCGCCCAGACTGATGATTTCTGCAATCACTTGAAACGGGACACCCTGTCTCTGTTGGGTTTTCATTACATAGCTCATTAAAATAGCCTGTAAACTATCTAAAGATTTCTGGTTGCCATCACGGGCCCCCGAAAGATCAGAAATCAGTGATTCCCCCATATCCTCAAGCAATACGGAAAGGATTTCCTTTTTACTATTAAAATGTCTATAAAGAGCACCTTCCGTTACGCCAACCTCTTTTGCGATCCTGCGTACAGTGAGGTGTTCGCTCCCTTTTTTAACAATAATATTCCTGGCCGCATTGATTATTTGCTTCTGTCTTACGCGGGTGCTCTCATGTTGAATAATCAACTTTACATATCTTCTCCGTTATATTCCATCTTAAGAATAAAATATTTTTGGGCGTTATCAAGTATCAGAAGTGCTTTCCAATAATTAACATCAAAATGTAAAAATGTCCTCAAAATATTTGACTATTTTATTTAGTCAATATCTGAACGGCGATTACAATACCTACTATGATTATGATCATGAGTATCCAGCCGCCATACATCAGGAAACTGAGAAACCCCCTGAAAAATGAGCGCTTCTTTTTTGCTTCCGTTCCAATGGCTTGGGTTGTATTTGCATTAATATTCTCCGGTGTTGTATTCATTTGATTTCCTCCTCAATATTTTTAAGGCTAATCCCTCAGCCAATAATCGATGCATTTCAACTTCAATGCATAAACAAATAAACAATAACAACCAGGATGATTAAAGTGCCCCCCGTCGCAGCGCTCCAAATCAAATCGCTTTTGATATATTTATTGGCATCATAAAGTTGTACCGTTGAGGTCGATTTTGGTTTTTGCATATTTAATGATTGATCTGGGGTTTCTTTCACCGGGAAAGGTAGTTTATTATTTATTCTCTTTTTTCGATTCGTTTTAACCGTCGGATTCTCCTTTTTGTTTAATTATTAAAGCGAATTAAATAGCAAACGTGTACTTATGTATGTATATGAATACTTATTTATTAAGTTAATAATTGTTTACATACTTGATATCATAATTTGGGTGTTTTGTCAATGGTCTTACCATTGATATCGTTTCCTAAAAATGAGGAGCCAGATTTTTTAACTCTAGCTCTTCAGGACATTCAGGAACTAGCTCTACATCCACGGTTTTTACCAGTCACACCCTAAAGAAGAACAAATCGAAAGCGTGGGAGCAATTCTCGATCTAATCGAAGATATGTTTCAATAGGTACCCTGTTTCGCGCAGGTCATAACACCTGGGCCAGGCAAACTATCCGGACTATTTAAAAAAATCCTGCAAAAGAAATAAATTATGCTATAATTAGCTTTTAGTAAATTCTATTATGTTCAGGTGGTATATTTTACATGTTTGAAGAAAAGACTATTTCCAGCTGTTATATATTTAAAGGACGTGCTTTTAACGTCAGGGTAGACACCGTTACCAACGCCGGAGGACAGGAGACTACCCGTGAAATCGTAGAGCATAATGAATGCGTGACGGTAGTCCCGGTAGATGCAGAAGGAGATATTCTCATGGTGAGGCAGTTCCGGAAAGCGATAGAAAAAGAACTGCTGGAGATTCCCGCGGGTGGAATTGATCCCGGTGAAGACCCGCCGACCGCAGTTAAACGCGAACTACAGGAAGAGATCGGGTATCTACCTGAGAAAATAGAGCCCATGGGTGGTTTCTATTCCACTCCGGGCTTCTGCAACGAATACCTGTACCTTTACCTGGCAACCGATCTCAAATCAAGCCGATTATATGCCGAGGACACACCCGGAATCGAGACTGTAAAAATCAAACCCCGCCAAATATTAAAGCTTATCCGCTCCGGAGAAATCTGCGATTCCAAAAGCATCGCCGGATTGCTTCGTTATCTGGAATACCGGAAAGCGAAATAATAGAACAGGCTACACAAACCCGGGAATCTGCCGACCACCCAGCAGATGCATATGGAGGTGCATAATCACCTGTCCGGCGCCTCCTCCGGTATTAATTACCAGCTTATAGTTACCCGGAGTGCTCTTCTTTTTAGCAACCTCGTTAGCAACTTCCATCATCCGGCAGATGATTGGATAGTCTTCCTTGGTCATTTCTGCCAGAGAGGTAATGTGTTTTTTGGGTATAATAAGGACATGGACCGGAGCCTTGGGATGAATATCATTAAAAGCCATCACCATGTCGTCCTGATAGACCACTTCGCTGGGTATCTTTCCGGATGCTATTTGATCAAAAATGCACTCCGCCATTTTGTTTCTCCTATATTTATTCAAGCTGCATAATCCGGCTATTTTTATATTGTATCAGGATTTTCCCGGATAACCTATAGCTTACCAATCATATTGCTCCGAAAGATTAACCCGCTTATTTTTAGCGATACCGGAACCACTTCACAGGATCACAAATTTTTAGACCGGTACCAATTGCCAATACTCAAAATTACGTTGAATGATGCTGTTACTTTCAACGAAAATAATCATCTATACTTCCCCTTTATCACCTGCTATCATTAATGGCATGGAAGTCTTTTTCATATCAGCCATCTCCCTCATATTAGCCTACCTGATCGGCGCTTTCCCTTCAGCCTTCATCATCGGCAAACTCCGCAAAGGGGTGGACATCCGCAAAGTTGGCAGCCGTAACATGGGAGCGATGAACACTTTCTACAGTGTAGGGTTCTGGTGGGGAATGCTGGTCCTTTTTATGGATATCGGCAAAGGAGCTCTGGCAACCGCGGTAGCCTGGCAGCTTGTAAAACTGGTCGATATTCAATTTGCTATTTATCTTCAACTGGCCGCCGGAGTAGTGGCCGTTCTGGGACACAATTTCCCGGTCTTCCTTAAATTTAAAGGGGGAAAGGGCGGAGCGACATGTATCGGCGTTCTGGTCTACGTCATGCCCTGGGGAATCCCCATTTATGCCGCGGTTTTCTGCCTCCTGTTACTAATTACACGCTTTCCAACCCTGAGCTACAGCGCCGCTTTTGTCTGTTTCCCTTTCATCGCCGCCTTCCTATATCATGACCATATGGTAGCTTATATTGTATTTTCCATCGTCCTGTTGTTTTTGCCGCTCATGCGCTATATCCCGCGGGTCAAAGAAATGCGCCAAAGCGCGGGTGGAGGTGGTTGGAAACATGTGGCGATTAGAAGAAACCTGAAAGACAGGCTCTAGGACTCAAAATCCTAAGCCAAAAAGACTCCTCTAGAAGCAAATGTTCATTTCTCTATGATGCCGTCCTTTCCGAATATATCGGAATCTTCCTTCCAGGAGATTAGTTTTATCCAGGAATCCCTTTATTAAGCAGACGTTGTATATAGCCTTCCCGCTTAGATTCACAAATACCTCTAGCGCTGAATACTTAAGAAAGCGGATGTAATGGTTACGAGTTAAAACTAGAATGTTAACTATCGTAAAGATTACATTGGGAGGAAAGAAATGGGACTGGTCATTGCTTTATTGATCCTGGCTATTATCGCTGCAATTTTCGGTTTTGGAGGGATCGCATCCGCTGTAACCAGTATTGCCTTAATTCTGTTCTGGATTTTCCTTGCCCTCTTAGTCATCGGTCTGATCATCAGACTGGTCCGCGGAAGCTGGTGGTATTGACATATTTTTGCCACGGTCAACAAAGATGCAGCGACTTGTGGAAGTTAACGGAGTCTTCAGATGTGGGGAAGATGGGGATTTAAGGTAGTAATCATCCTTTTCGCTATTATCGGAGGCACGCTCCTGTCTACAGTATTCCAGAATATACGCCCTAATATTGGCCCGTGGAATCTGAAATTCCCGGAAAGGGGGTCAGCTTACCCGGAGGCGCTAATAGCCGCCCTGACCTCGGGTCCCATACAAAACGATTTATTGAAAAGAGGGCTGATATCGCTGGGGACAGGAGATACCCAGGTCAGTACTATTGACCTGGGAGCTATTCAAAACCTGATCAACCAGGGAGCTTATTTTTTAGACCCGCAAAACCGCTTGCAGCTAGGACCGGTACCCTTACCTACCGGTTTTTTACAAACTCAACCGGGAGCCTATTACATATACTCCTTAAGATTAACTCAAGCGCTCACATTTATTGATGATTTCAGCTACATCGGCCATATAGTCAATATCACGATACCCGGAGACTTTAATCTGCCTGCTGACAGCAAAACAACTCACAATTTGTATAACACCCATTTAACGTTGCCGGATGGAAGTTGGGTAGAAAGCGGTGTGGGTTGGGTGACCTGGACCAAGAGTCCCATTATCTATACCTATCAAAGCTATACGGGTAAATGGTCATTCGCCAGTATCCCGGGCGGGGTCCAAAGGGATATTGCCCTAAAGATCGAAATCAGTACAAATCAAGTGGTTGAAATGTCTGCTTCCGATCTTTATTCCGGTAAATCGATCAAGACACAACAACAAGTTGGTGCATTAGGGCACCGGGTGGATGAATCGCAGGAGCAAGCCAGCCAGAGCAGCACCTGGATATCTACACCGAAGGCCAGATTTCACGGCAGCCAGATAAAAAAACAAGGAAGCTCTAACTGGGAGAACTGGGGAAATAACACTTATAATACCTGGTCTTATGTTTCGCCCATGAATGAGAGCAATGGAGAAACCGGAGGGCAAATCTGGACCGAGACATGGTGTGACACGACGAAATAAATAGCTGGGCCCGGAATGGAATAATACCATACAGGTTCTGGAAAAAACTCACAGGTTTTCTAAAATCTCCACCGAGTCACGGACAAGCTGCGGACAAACCGTATCCAATAGACCTTTGTCGCGAGCAATATCTCGTGCTCCAGGTTTGCTTAGATCACAACCCAGCAGGTCTTTACATTCGAGAGAACCATGCAGGCTAATGAATTTACTGCTGAAATCTCTCACCAGTTTTCGCGATAGGTCTCTGATTGTATCCGGATCCCTTTCGGTCAAATTCTGTTTTAGTCCGATCACCATGTAGGCTCCGGTAACAGCTCCACAGGTTTTACCCATACTTCCCATCCCGCCCCCGAATCCCAATGCCAGCTTCAGCGCCAGGTTGCGGTCCAGACCCAATTCCTCACAGAATGCCGTCAACGTGCACTGGCAGCAGTTCATTTTGTGGCCTTTCATACTGGCGCAGGCGGAATCGGCTTTGTTCCCCATCTCTTTCTCCTCTACCTTTCATGGATATCCATACTTTAGCCTGTAATGAAGCTCGAGTCAAGAAGCGGGAAATCATTAAATTCTAAACCCTAACCTTGACAAGCCAGAACCAAAAGTCAAAAATCAAAATTGAAATTCAAAATGTTAAAGTTGGGGTCCTTCCTTGTTTTTTTAAGGGGTCCCCCTGCATCAGAAAGATGTGAGGGAATGCAGGGGCAACCCCTTTACCGGGTGAAGGACCGAATAAAGTACGGTGATAAGTTTAGAGTTGGGAGTTGTGTGGCGACCCCTTGGATTTCCTACCGGCTAGAACCTTTACCGGAAGAGGGGACCTGAGATAATATGAAGAGTATATTCTTATCCAGAGATGGAACCTAAAATAATACATATACCAGGAGGGGTTTAGATAAAGAAGTTTTTAGTCATCTGGGCCAGCCAGGCTTTCTCACTTTTTGGGAGCGCGGTAGTAGAGTTCTCCCTGGCATGGTATCTGACGATAAAGACCGGTTCAGCCACAGTCCTGGCTACCGCATGGACAGTAGCATTTCTTCCCCAAATTGTTCTTGGCCCAATTATTGGTCCCCTCGTTGACCGCTGGAACCGGAAACGGATTATGATCCTGGCCGATCTATCCATTTCGCTGATAACTTTAGTCCTGGTAGTACTGTTCCTGACGAACACAATTCAGGTATGGCAAATCTATATCGCTCTGGTGCTGAGAGCCATCGGACAATCATTCCATTTTCCGGCAATGCAAGCCGTTGTTCCTATGATTGTGCCTGAGCAAAACCTCTCCCGGGCGGCCGGTCTCACCCAGACGCTTCAGGGCGTGATTAACATTGCCGGACCTCCTGTTGGCGCTATGCTGCTGGGATTGCTGCCCATGCAAGGAGTGCTGTTATTAGATATTATCACTGCTATAATAGCCGTTGGCTGTCTTCTTCCCATATTCATACCACAGCCGGTACGTAATGCTTCGACGGTTAAGACCTCCGTTAAAATAGAAATGATGGAGGGTTTCCGTTATCTGCGTGACCGCGGAGGGATCAAAGCCCTGATCGTACTATCCGCCGTAGTCACCTTCTTTCTGATACCCGCCTTTACTCTGCTTCCGATATTAGTAAGCAGGCATCTTAATGGGGAAGTACTTAAACTGGGATGGTTGAACTCGGCGTTTGGGGTAGGGATGATTGCAGGCGGCTTGATCCTGGGAGCCTGGGGCGGTTTCAAACGCCGCATTGTCACCTGTCTGTCGGGAGTGATCCTGGCCGGTGTCGCAACGGTCGGAATCGGTTTTACTTCCATGACACTTTTTCTTCTGGGAGTAGCCGGCAGTGTTCTGGTTGGAGCCGGGATTTCCTTTGCCAGCGCACCAATTATGGCCTCTCTTCAAGCCTCCGTAGCGAAGGATATGCAGGGCCGCGTGTTTGCTTTGTTTGGATCAATCAGCTCCATCATCACGCCTCTGGGCCTTGCTATTTCAGGACCTATCGCGGATGCCATTGGAATACGCATGTTGTTCTACATAGCCGGCGCAGCGGTTCTACTGATTGGCATCGCTGGGTTTTTTATTCCATCGCTAATGAATCTGGAGAAAAGTCAGGAGGGTAATAAACAGCTTACAGCTGACCCGCCGCCGTAAATCGATTTAGGGAGATCTTTTCAGACCCGGGATGGTTTAAGCTTCTACTTCAGCACTGGCAGGTGTTTCTTTTTTATTCCAACGGGTCTTGACGATGATGAAGGGGATAGTAACCGCCAGAATGATGATGCCAATAACCTGAGCCTGATGCAGCCCAAAGAGGAACGGAGTACCTTCCCGGACGAAATCGATGCCCAAACGCCAGGCGGCATAAAAGGCGAAATAAACGGCGAAAAGAGACCCTTCCGGCTTGAGCTTGCCTCTGAGCAGGAGGAGAATACCGAAAACCACCAGGTCGAAGACAATTTCGAACGTCTGAGTCGGCAGGACCGGGATTCCCACCGGGGCATAACTATGTGGATTGGTATAAATAACAGCCACCGGGCTGTCAGAATCGATACCGTAGCAGCAGCCATTGAAAGTACAGCCCACCCGGCCGATCGCCTGGGCCAAAATGATTCCCGGCGCTATCATATCCGCCAGTAATGTAAAACGGAAATGACGAGAGAACAAGCTGTAAATCCAGACACCGATGGTAGCTCCCAGCACCGCTCCCCAGATAGTCAAACCCTCCCCGCTAAGAATCTTTTCCGGATACAGGCTGTAGTAGCCGAACTGATCGATCACGTGCAGAATTTTGGAAAATACAATTCCGGAAGGAATGCCGATCAGGGCTGCAGTAAAAACAGTGTCATAGCTCAAAGCATGGCTTTTGCTGTTCTGCCAGGCCAGCCAACCGACGACGGTTATCACTGCCAGCGCTACCATCAGGCCATACCAGCCAATACTTAGAGGCCCGATATGGACGATAACAGGGTCAACTCCGATATAAAAAACGTTTTGCAATTTCAGAAACCCTCTCTTATCTTCATTTCCACACCAGATTCTGCACGGAGCTCCAGAATGATGACTTTATTTTTACTTTCATCCGCTATGAGCTCAGCGCCTCGACAAAGGACTGGGCGTTAAAGGAAGCTATATCTTCCGGATGCTCGCCGACACCTATATATTTAACAGGTATTTTCAATTGATCGCAAATCGCCAGGGCTATCCCGCCTTTGGCGGTCCCATCAAGCTTCGCCAGGAAAATGCCAGTTACACCGGCGGCTTCAGTGAAATTCTTGGCCTGCAGCAGTCCATTTTGACCGGTCGTGGCATCCAGCACCAGGATTACCTCATGAGGTGCTGTGGGATCGGTTTTGGCAGCTACCCGCTTGATTTTTTTTAACTCTTCCATCAAATTAAATTTCGTATGTAAACGTCCGGCGGTATCGATAATGAGAAGCTGGGCTTTCCGGCTTTTAGCGGCTGACATGGCATCAAAAACTACTGCCCCCGGATCGGCCCCCGGCTGATGAGCTACAATATCCACACCAATTCTTTCAGCCCAAACCCTAAGCTGGTCAATAGCTGCCGCCCGAAAAGTATCCCCCGCGGCCAGAACAACTGATTTGCCCTCGCTCCTGGCCTGAAAAGCCAGTTTCGCAATGGAAGTGGTCTTGCCTGAACCGTTGACACCGATCACCAAAACCACTTTCGGAAAATCAGATACCAGGGGTTCTGGCGAGGGCAAACTCAAAATGTTCACCATCTCCTTTTTTAAAGCTTCGCGCACTTCTGAGCCATCTTTGAGCTTCTCATCCTTGACCTTCTGTTTGGTCCGCTCGATCAATTTTTCAGTGGTCTCCATACCTACATCAGCCGAAATTAAGACTTCTTCCAGATCGGTCCAGATGGACTCGTCGATAGAAGTCCGATCAAACAGATGCATCGCTTTAGAAAACCAGTTGTCTTTGGTGGGCTGCAGCGCTTTTTTAAATAAGTTTTTGAACAAATCAAGTTCCTCCGAAAAATTAACAGATTCTTAACAATTTTAGGTTATATTGATAATTGTTGGGGGCAACCGAGAATAGCTTTTTCATCATCTCTCCTTGTTCAGCCCGGTCTTAAGACCGGGCTGAACTATTTTCCGATACCCAACAATTCTTCCAATATTATTATCGCCGCTTTTTTATCCAGTGGCTCATTATTATTACCGCATTTAGGAGACTGGATGCAACTGGGACAACCTTCCTGACAGGGACACTCGGAAATTGCCCGGTAGGTTTTCTCCCACAGGTCCAGTATCAGTTCATAGCCCTTTTCGGCAATTCCGATACCCCCCGGATGAGCATCGTAAATAAAAATCTGGGCTTTACCGGTATCTGCGTGAAACGGAGTTGAAACGCCCCCGATATCATTTCGGTCACAAAGGGCAAATAGAGGCAGAATAGAGATCGCTGCATGCTCCACGGCATGGATACCTCCAGCGAAGTCCAGCCCATCTTTAGCGATCCTGGTAATAGCCTCTGGAGGTAAATCAAACCACAGAGATACTGTATTGAATATTTGAGGCGGGAGGTCCAGGGGTTCATCACCGATGATCTCTTCTGTAAGCTGGGCTTTTTTACGGTAACCGATAACGCTCGAATTGACTTCGACCTCTCCTACGCACACGGTAACCGCCCCGCAAGTTTGCCGGCGGTGCTCATTGATAATTCGCAGATCGGAAAGTTCCGTGGTACGAGTGTAATAGTTGACATCAGTTGGCTCGACGTAGGCCGTGCAATTGTCCAGGTCCAATTTATCCACCAGATAAGTGTCTCCCTGATGGAGGTAAATGGCTCCCGTATGCACCTGGTAGAAAGCCATCGCTGACTCAATCGTTTCCAGGAGTGAGCCGTCAAGAGCATTCACAATAGCATAGTTTTTCCCCGAGGTAGACCGGATGTTGATGCCCTGGGCTGGATAAGCCATACCCGGCGGGAAATACCACTTACCATACCTCTGACGGAGCAGTCCTTCCTTTTCCATGATGACCGTTTCCCACTTCAAAGCGGGGCCGAAATATCTTTCATCCCGGTCGGTGAGAGGCATTTCCCAGGCTGCGCAGGCCAGATGGGAACGTAAAATATAGGGATTTTCCGGGTTGATAAGGGCATTCTCAAAACTCTTCTGGAAAAAGTCCTCCGGGTGACGCATAAAATACTGGTCGAGCGGATTGTCCATTCCGATCAGAAAACTCAGGGCTTTCTGTCGGGAGCGTCCGCTTCTTCCCGCCTGCTGCCAGGTGCTTGCAATACTTCCGGGATAGCCCGTCAAGACAGTCGCTTCCAGATCGCCTATATCAATACCTACCTCAAGGGCAGTAGTGGAGACTACTCCAAGAAGTTTGCCAGTGAATAATTCCTTTTCAATTTTCCGGCGGTCTTCAGCCAGGTAACCGGCACGGTAGGGTTTGATCTTCTGGGAGAGTGTGTGATCAACCTGGGCAAGCTTCTGGCGGGAGTAGTTATAGATCAACTCGGTCAACCGGCGGGTGCGGGTAAAGGTAAGGGTGCGGAGTTGCTGCTGTATAAGTTCGGTAAAAAGGAAAGTGGCCTCGCTATTAGCGCTGCGGCGAGTCTCTTTCTTGTCATCCATGAGAGGCGGATTCCAGAATACAAAGTCCCGGCCGCCGTGAGGCGAGCCGTCATTGTCCACAACCGTGAAAGGCAAACCTACCAGCTTTGCCGCATGTTCGCCTGGGTTGGCAATGGTGGCGGAACAGCAGATAAATTGAGGATTGGTACCGTATATTTCACAGAGCCGGCTGAGCCTTCTCAAAACACAGGCGACGTGAGAACCAAAAACCCCGCGGTACATATGCGCTTCATCCACCACGACATATCTCAGGCGGCGCAACAGGCGGGCCCATGACTGATGGTTCGGCAGAATGCCAATGTGCAGCATATCCGGATTGGAAATCAGTATTTTAGCATTCTTTTTGATCTCATACCGTTCAGCCTGCGGAGTATCTCCATCGAAGGTATCGATATCTTCCGGATGCATCAGGTCAGGACAGAACTGGCTCCGAAAATTCCGCAACTGATCCTGTGCCAGGGCTTTAGTAGGGAATAAATACAAAGCACGGCAGCTTTTTTCCGTGATGATACTTTCAACCACCGGCACGTTATAACACATCGTCTTACCGCTGGCGCTGGAAGTAGCCACCATCACGTTTTTACCCTGCCGGATAAGGTTTACAGCCTCAGCCTGGTGAGTATAAAGAGGCCACAAAGCATTATCATCCAGACAATCCTGAAGACTGTTAACCAGAGGACGTTCCAGTTCACCGTATCTTGCTTTACGGGGAGGAATTTGCTCAATATGGCTGATCTGGTCGCTATAACCGGATTGAGCGGTTAAATGGGGGATGAAGCCGGTGGTATCCACAACCCATCCTCCATCACACCGCTAATATCTCTATTTCATAGTCGAGCATTTCAAAATCGCCCTGATTGTTAACTACGAGCTCGACCGCTTTAGACAGGACCTCATTGGTAAACCGCTTGTCATTACTGACAAAACAAATTCCTATAGTCGCTAATTGCCAGAGATCGTTATCTTCAACCTCGGCAACAGAGACATTAAATTTATTTTTCAGGCGCGCAGTGACAGACTTAACTACCTGTCTTTTCCCTTTAAGAGATAGGTTATCCGGCAAGCGCAGCTTTACTTTACATATGCCGACATTCACTATTCAATTATAGCGGAACAACCCTGTGAATGTCTAAGCTGGCGTTTTCTTCTGCTTTGCATAGCATTCGCGGCAATAGACCGGTCTGCCTTCAGTAGGCTCGAAGGGGACCTGAGTCTCAGCGCCACAATCAGCGCAGGTCACGGTGTGCATCTGACGGGGGCGTCCGCCATCACCATTTCGACTTCGCCGGCGAGCTGCACGACATTGAGGGCAACGGCTGGGATCATTCTGAAGTCCATGAGATTGATAGAACTCCTGCTCACCCGTAGTGAACACGAATTCTTGTCCGCAATCACGACAGCGCAGGGTTTTTTCTTCCAAAGCCATCTGACTGCACCTCCTTAATATAAATGTGTCCCTTTTATTTCCGGTGCAGTCTTAAAATCCCAAAACCCTTG
>DEUU01000048.1 GCA_002362735.1 Dehalococcoidia bacterium UBA3254 | reverse complement strand
GGTGTGCTTTTTGAGCAGGGCAGTGAAATCTATGCCAACAAACGTGTTTCGGAAATCCTAGGGTACTCTACCGAAGAATTAATTGGTTTGGAAGCCACCGAGTTACTAGTGCCAGAAGAAAAAATGCAAATATTACCACTCATGCTGAAGAAAACTCAAAATGGCACAATTTCCGCCGATATAGACTCCTGGGTGAAGCATAAAAATGGGGAGCGGCGTTTCGTTCGCGCTCGGTATTTACCACTTAACAATAAAGATCACCCCCGCCGCTTCTTACTTATCTTCAACGACATTACCGAGCTTAAGTTGGCGGAAATCAAGCTACAGGATTTATACCAGACCGAACTGGCAATGCGGGAAGAACTGGAAGCTGAGATAAATAAGAGAATACATTTCACCAACGCTTTGGTACACGAGCTAAAAACCCCTCTCACCCCAATTTTAACTTCCAGTGAAATACTGTACGGAAAACTTTCAACTCCTATTCCCAAGAGGTTAGTTAGAAATGTCTATGATGGAGCTCTAGAACTTAGCCACCGAATCGAAGAATTATTGGAATTAGCCCGCATAGAAGTGGGGTCTCTAAATATAAACCCGCGGACTACCTCGATACCTAAATTGGTTAAGGATACCGTCGATATTATGATGCCGGAAGCGTTGAATAAAGATCAAACCTTAAGATACCGGCTTCCCAGGTCGCTGCCTCTAATTGAGGCGGATGCCAGTAGGTTGAGACAAGTTCTTATGAACCTTATCGATAATGCATGTAAGTATTCACGTACTAAATCAAATATTAACTTAGTTGTTCGAAAGGAAGGCGACTATATTATTTTCGAAGTCCAGGACGATGGACCTGGAATCAGCCTGAAGGCGCAAAATCATTTATTTGACCCCTACTTCAGAATCAGCCAGAGCAAATACAAAATCGGGGGCTTAGGGCTGGGTTTAACTATCTCTAAACACCTAGTAGAACGCCATGGTGGACATATGTGGGTAAATAGCGAAAGGGGCAAAGGAAGCACCTTTAGTTTTTCAATACCCTTCCACAGCCGCTCCAGACAAGGAGGCAAACCGGATGAAAAATCTGAAGATCTTGATAATTGAAGACTCCAAAAGTATTGTGGAAGCCGTTTCACTGGTACTCCAAATTCGCTGGCCGGATGTAAAAATAGTATCTACTTCCAGTGGGGAAAAGGGAATCGAGATAGCTGACAAACAGGCACCTGATATTATAATTCTTGATCTAGGCTTACCGGACATTTCCGGGTTTGATGTCCTCAAGAGTATACGACTCTTTTCGAACATCCCCATCATAATTCTCACCGTGCGGTCGGAAGAGGGTGATATAGTAAAGTCCCTTGAATGGGGAGCCGATGATTATATGGTTAAGCCTTTCAAACAGCTGGAGCTGTTAGCGCGTATTCAAGGTATTCTCAGGCGAAATACTCAGCGAGGTGAAGAGACTCTTGCCTGTGGAAATCTTCGTTTTAATCCGGTTACACAGCGCCTGATCTCTGGGAAAAATGAAGTAAAAATCTCCCATACCGAGGGATTAATTTTGGCGCAATTAATGAGGAACGCCGGCAATCCGGTGAGCTACTCCAATTTGGCTGAGGCGATGTGGGGGGCTGACTTTCCGGAAGCCAGTGAAAGTATAAAAGTACATATCCGCAATCTGCGGAAAAAGTTGGAGCAAAACCCCTCAAAACCGAAATTAATTATCACCAAGCCCGGTACCGGCTATCTTTTCGCTATACGTAATTAGTTGATTCCGCATTAGTGACTCAGCCAGATACTTGTATCTATTAGTTTAATCTGCCGTTTATCGCTATCTTTGGCCTTCTATCTTTAGCAATCCTCATTATAAACCTTAACCAAAAGGTAAAGATGCCTTAACCAAACCTGGTAATTTATTTACCTTTTTTTAACCTTAGCCTGTTTTAATTGAGTAAGGTGATGCAATGAAAGTGCTGGTCTATGCCACCCCAATAGTTGTAAAAAGGATAAAACCATTGCTCGAGGAGAGCAAAGTCAGTGTGGTAACTATTGCTGAAAAAACCAAGGAACCTGAACTGTCGCTTATTGCCGAGAATTTAAGCGATATTGGGCTGGCAATACTAGACACCACTGAAGAATACACCGATTCGCTATGCTTCTTATTAGGGGGATTATGTTGTATCCCCTTGATATTGCTCGTTGATGGGAAATTAGCGGATTGGGAATTGCTCGAGACTTACGAGGCCTACGGTTATTTGCATCTGGAAGCAGGGACAGGTGAATTCAATGCCTACTTAAAAAATATTCTAGGACGTATCCAAGGCACGCAGCGTTTGAGAGAATCTATGAACAATCTATTAGGTGGGTAATGATAGAAGTTGTATTAAGTGCCATAAAGTTCGTATAGCTGGCCGGAGTACCAGGGTTTTCTCTTAGCTTGCAGGCGAGGAGAAAACCCTGGTACTGAGTAGGTAGGACAGCGTCCATTTTTCGTACACTATATTGAAAAATTGAATAACCTGGAAGGAAAAACAGGATGCATCATGTGAATAGTACACGACCGGGAA
>DEUU01000175.1 GCA_002362735.1 Dehalococcoidia bacterium UBA3254 | reverse complement strand
GGTTTTCGAAATCTTTTGAATCCGCTTCCACCGATTTTAGAATCTCCTCACCGGGGACCTCGATTTCGATGTATTTCTTATTTTGCTTGAGGTTCACGCCTATTCTCTTAATAATGATATCTTTCTTCATTTTCTCGACCTGTTTTTTTTAATTGTTAAATGTTGCTTTAACGATTCGTGACAATTCAGCCAATTGATAAGGTTTTTGCAGAAAACCGTTCGTTTTTTTCAACAGATTTTCATTACCTCCACTGCTCAAATTATAGCCACTTGTAAGCACCACTTTGCTCTCGGAATGCATATCGCGGATATCTTTTAGTATTTTATCAGGGCTTGTGTCGGGCATAACCATGTCCATGATCACCATGTCGATCTTTATCCCTTTTTGATGCAATAGATCTGCGGCTTCCCGGCCTGATTTAGCGGCTAATACAGCGTATCCCAAACGCTCCAGCATTTTGGTAACGGTCACCAGAACGACTTCTTCATCATCGATTACGAGCACAGTGGATGTCGGCGTCTTTTCCGGATTCTGCAGTTTGTAATGACAGCACCTATTTCGACCGGTATTTTTCGCATCATATAAAGCTTCATCGGCCATTTTGATAAGGCCCTCGACATCGATTTGCCGGTTGTTTTCTAATAATGCAATGCCAAAACTCATGGTAACCGAAATAGATTTCTCTCGGTAAACAATTTTTTCTGATTCAATAGATTTTCTCAATCTTTCTGCGGCTTGTATTGCCTCTTTGAGTGTTGTCATGGGCAGAATAATACCAAACTCCTCACCTCCATATCGGGCGATGTGATCTGAGTCGCGTAACAGTTTTTTGAGATGAGAGGACACGCATTTCAATGCATAATCTCCAGCCTGATGCCCGAAGAAGTCGTTAACTGATTTGAAATGGTCCACATCCGCTATGATGATGCTTAAGGGTGTTTTGTAGCGGGTGGCACGGCTGATTTCCTGGTGCAGGATTTCCATGAATCGGTCATGATTGTATAGCTGAGTCATGCTGTCGAGACCTACTTGCTGCTTGAGTTGGTCCAAGCACTCGCTTTGACTTTGTACCTGATTCAGCAAGTCGCTTGATAATTTCTCCGACTCGTATCTGGCCGTCTCGATGATGTCGATATACTTCTTCTCGTCTATTTTTATCTCAAATATGGGAAAAAGGTTTTTAATGCCTTCAGTGATCTCCTTAACTGTGGCTGAATTATTTATGACCGAATTGAGTTGGTAAGCTCGGATACAATTTTCGATTTCAGCATAGTTGGCTTTGGGGTCTGAGCCGTTAAACAAATTTATATACAAGGAAGACAGGTGGAGTGTTTTTGTCAAGGATTCAATATCGTCCGAACCGGATGTCAAACGCCCTGGGATATGATGTACCCCGATAGGCACCGTTAGTTTGGCGGGTAGCCCCCAAGCATGAGTGACGTACTCGCCAACCTCCATGTGATTTAATCCTAAGAGCTGGCTTTCGACTTCGTGCAATGATGCCGAGTTCGACTTGGTTTTCATGATGACTTCTTCATATTGAACGGGCATGCTTTCAGCCATGATCGGCAGGCCGATATTCTGGAGAAGACCCAAGAAGAAGGCGTTTTCTCCATGCTGCCGGTTTGTTTTTTCGGCTATTAACTTGGCGGCTATAGCACCTACAAGCGAGTCTTTCGAGAATTGAACGTAGTCAAAAGATGATTTGTTTTTATGTTCAAATGTTCTTAGCAGGGAAAAGCTAAGAGCCAGGTTCTTAACCGTATTCAACCCCAGGTACACCATCGCCTGATGGACGGAGGTGATCTTGTTGGAAAGGCCGTAAAAAGGTGAGTTGACCATCTTCAAGACTTTTGCGCTCAGGGGTGCATCCAACGAAATAATCTCAGATATTTCCCGGATGTCAGGAGTGTCCCGGCCCATGGCTCGCAGGATTTTCATCGCTACGCCGGGTAAAGTGGGCAGTCTTCCGATTTTTTTTGAGATGTCTATTAAATCCCTTTGAGGATGCATCAATTTCCTCCTACTAAGACCATTGTTCCAACGGTCTTGTTGTAAGACTGCTTATGCAGGCTGATCTTCCACCGGCTTCTGAACCTCGGATAGTTTCGGGTGCCTGCACTCCGCCCAGTGTAGCGATCTGACTTTGCCCAATACGGTAAGCACTCCACAAGTTTCTTTCTGATCGCAGTCAAAAGCCATACTAATGTTTCCACTGATGATTGCAGTCTCGTTGGAATCGGCAAGCGCCATCGACGTTATCGTGACTCTTTTATCGATCTTGTCGCAGTGACAATGTTCATATTCCAGTAGGATTTTATCCAAGACCCCTCCCATTTTGTGGGCATTTCCGTACCAATTAAGATCGGCTATTTATGGGGGAAACTTTAATTAATTACTTTGTTCCGAGTTTACGTGATGGCCGCTTACCCCAGATCCTCTGATAGACTCAAACCCATTCTTCTAAATCAAGATTTATTCTGTGCCCCGAAACCACTCCTCCGCTGGCAGAAAATTGACGGTCCTCGAAATAGCCAAATGAAGATGAAAAATGTAACAATTTATTGATCGCTATGGTTTTCACATTATATCAAATAATTAAAGTGTTCCAGCTAACCAGTAACGCAGATTTTAATTGCCCGTTTAGTATCTCTGTCGGGAAACGGTAGCGGTGGCACAAATTTTGCCGGGTAATCAAATTGGATAGCTTTGAAATGGCCATAAAAGCAGCGGTACATTTAATACAGCCGGTTCTAACGGTATGCGGAAAAGCCAAAAGACACTTATCGTCGCTACTGATAAATCAGCCTTTTTCGTTGACATTTGTAAAGCGGATAAGAATATTTCTTTTTTTTCGCAACCACTGGAGGATATTGATGTTAATGGCATAAAAAACGACTTTGCGTTTAAAACAAGAAGAAATCGCTCCAAAACTCTCCTAGTAGTTCCA
>DEUU01000109.1 GCA_002362735.1 Dehalococcoidia bacterium UBA3254 | reverse complement strand
GAGGTCCGGATAACCAGTTCGCAGGGATGGAAGTGGATTTTCTGGCTCAATGAAGCTTTTCGAGATAAGAATGGCAATATTACTTTCGTCAAACATGTTGGGCGTGATGTAACCGGTCGTAAGGTAATTGAAAAGTCATTTCTGGAAAATGAAGAACAATATCGGGTAATATTTGATAACGTTAATAGTGCAATCATAGTTTACGAGGCAATGGATAATGGGGCAAATTTCATCATTAAAAACTTCAACAAGGCTGCTGAGAAGGTGATTAAAGCCTCCAGGAGAGAAATAATCGGACGATTGGTGTCTGAGGTTTTCCCTGACTCAGAGCATTTGGGCTTAATGAAGATTTTTCAACGCGTTTGGAAAACGGGNNGTAAGCTTGCTTGCCGCACCGGTCAATTTATGCCAATCCTCTTTTTTAATGAAGCCTTTCCTGATATTGTTCGAATTCATTCTCTTATCAAATATATTGGACGTGATGTAACCAGCCGCAAAGCGATTGAAAAGTCCTTTTTGAAAAATGAAGACCAATTCCGGCAGATATTTGATAACGTTAATAATGCAATCGCGATTTACGAGGCACTAAAAAAAGGGGCAGATTTCATTATTAAAGACTTCAACAAGGCAGCTGAGAAGACTACCCGGGCATCCAGGAAAGAAATATCAGGACAATTGGTGTCTGAGGTTTTCCCGGATATAAAGCATCTGGGTTTATTAAGAGTTTTTCAACGCGTTTGGAAAACGGGAATTGTTGAGTATTATCCCGCAAGCCTGTATCAGGATGACCGAATCGCTTCCTGGAAAGAAAACTATGTCTTTAAACTCAACTCTGAAGAAATAGTTGCTATCTCTGAAGATATTACAGAAAGGAAGCGACTGGAAGCGGATCTCAAGTATAAAGCCGAGTTGTTGGAAAGCTTGCCTGACGCAATTATTTCCATGGATAAGTCCACAGTCATCAGAAGTTGGAGCCGGGGTGCCGAAGCTATATACGGTTGGAAGCAGGATGAAGTCCTGGGAAAGATATTTACGGATGTTGTTAATACCAAACTCTGTAGTGAATCCGAGTTTAAGAAGATTGTCAGTCAATCAATCGAACGCGGGATCTGGAGTGGCGAAATAACCCAGAATACCAGGATAGGTGATCAGCTTCTCATCCATTCATATATTACTCCAATCAAAGACTCCGCACATAATATTATCGGGGTTGTTGTCTTGAATAGAGATATCACCGAACATATACATACGTAAAGGGCGTTTCCGGAAAGTGAATAACTCTGCCGGTCGTTTTCTAAACAAGCCTCGATGCCAATATTATCTCGTCGCTAAATGAAACTATCTATTCTGCAAATAAAAAAGCCCCATGTTTTTGATTACATGAGGGCTTTTCTTTTAAAACAGGATGATTTCTAATAATTACATAACCGCCAGAGAAGCTATCCTGGCATATTAGTCGTGTGAATGATAAACATTTGCTTCCAGGTTTTTTAATCCACTGGTAGATTTGACTGGTTTGTCGGATTTTAACATATGAACAGAAACTTTTTCCTCATTCTTCGTCTCTATCAGGCTTGAATGCATCTTGACAAAAAGATCCCACCGAGCTTGTCCTCGAGCTTCAGCATACCTGACCATACTCTCTATCAATTTACCCATTCTTTTCCTCCTATCGTCAAGCTTTAAGTAATTCATCTTACAATGATTATCTTATCATGATAATCTTATTGTGTAAATACTCGAGTTCGACGGTTGAATGTGCTTTCTCATGGTTGATTCAGATAAGTGTTTATCAGGCTGAATTCATAGTTCTGCCGTTTGTACACTGACTGCCAAAATTGGTGGGACTCGGAAAATGGCCGCGCTTAAGGCCGTTCAATGTTAATAGATCCTGAATTTCATGGCTACGCTCTAGAGGAGACGGGGGCAAATCCTTCCTGCACCGATCTTCGAATTTAATCTGAGTTGAAACATTATCCTCGCAAGTATTTGCGACGTTAGAGGGAATAATCTCCAAATTGGAGGGTCTATCGGTCTCCAGTTAGAGCAGTTTAAGGCTATAGAGGATCTTTTCTGCAATCTGTTTTTCCTCTTTAGCTTTAACGGTTTCCAGATCATCTTTGCGAACAGAGAAAGAACAAGTGAAAATACGGTTGCTGATAACTAGTTCCCAGAAGTCCTGAACCATGAGATAGGTCCGGTCGTCAATATCCTGATAATCCTCTTTACGGTATTTCAGGATATGAAAATTCATCGTAAAGTCTGGTGACTTTTCGACAACTTCCAGGTCCTTGTGCTCTTTTTTTCGGATATTCAGGATGGAAGTATAGGCCTGGGGCGAAATAATCTCGTCAGACAACATAGGAATGATACGCAAGATATTTTGGCTATCTTTTTTAAATATTCCACCTTTTTTACATAATCTTAGAGTGCCGCCGTTTTCCCGCTCCAGTCTCCAATCATCCGGATATTCAAAGGAATAGGTATTGGATTGAGAGATATAAGTTTGAGGCATTTGTTCCTTCCTTTTCGAAATACCATAGCAAAGGATCTATTTTTACAGGCTACGGCCTAAGGCTTCCGCGATGGGTTTAAGCTCTCCCATTAGACGTCTAAAGTCGGAAGGAGTAAGGGACTGCAAACCGTCAACCAGAGCTTCTTTTGGATTAGGATGGACTTCAATCAGCAGTCCATCTGCTCCTGCCGCAACAGCAGCTCTGGCAAGAGCCGGTACCAGAGAATAGTGCCCGGCAGCGTGGCTGGGATCGACAATTATGGGCAAATGGCTGAATTTTCTGACTACGGGAATGGAAGATATATCCATTGAAAAGCGGGTACTGTCCTCAAAGGTGCGGATTCCGCGTTCACAGAGTATGACGCTATCATTACCTCCGGCAAGAAGATAATCAGCCGCGGTCAGCCACTCGGTGACAGTATTGGCCAGGCCGCGCTTTAAAATAACCGGGTGTTTTAACCTGCCAATTTCGGTTAACAGACTAAAATTTTGCATGTTACGGGTCCCTACCTGGAGAATATCTGCATACTTAGCTACGAGTTCTACCTGATGCGGGTCTACCACTTCGGTCACTACGGGTATATCAAATTTCTTTTTAATTTCAACCAGATATTCTAACCCGGTTTTTTCCAAACCCTGAAAGCTGAAAGGGGATGTGCGTGGTTTGAAGGCTCCTCCGCGCAGAACAGTGGCTCCGGCATTTTTCACGATTCGGGCGGCTTCCTCCAGCTGCTTTTTACTCTCCACAGCGCAGGGACCGGCCATGACAATCAAACGATCGGCCCCGATTTGTAAATTACCAATTTTGACGACCGTTCTCTGCGGTTTAAATTCTCGAGAAGCGAGCTTGTACGGTTTCATAATACGGGTAACGCTATCTACACCGGGGAAAACGGCGAAGATATCTGTGGAAATTTGTCCGGTGTTGCTGCCCAGTATCGCAATCACGGTCTTATCTGTGCCTACATTTAACTGCACGCTAAAGCCCAGAGATTTTGCCCGAAGAACCACATTATCGATCTCTTTTTGCGAGGCCTTTTTTCTCATTTCAACGATCATAGAATTAGAAACTCCTGTGTCTATGCATTACATAACTACCAACGAGTATAGAACATAAATAAATTAAATTCAAAGTATGAAAATTCTCCATATATTCCAGATTATAATAATAATAAGAGGTGAAACGAATGGATGTAATTTGTTCAAATGATATAAAACGGATTATACAACGTGATGGAGGAGCGCATGTCTCTATTTTCATGCCAACCCATCACAAGGGCGGAGTCGACCAGCAGGACCCTGTGAGGTTAAAAAATCTGCTACGGACAGCAGAACAAAAACTCGTGGCAAAGGGGATGAGGGCGGCCGAAGCCCGGGTGATGTTAAAACCTGCCGAAGGTCTATTAACCGATAATCTGTTCTGGCGACAGCAGAGTGACGGTCTGGCATTATTTATCGACCCCGGCATATACCTTTATTACCGTGTTCCGATTGCAATCAGGGAAGAAGTGGGGGTTGGAGAGCGGTTTAATATTAAACCCCTGGTATCGCTTTTAAGTGATTGCGGCTGGTATTACGTACTGGCAATCAGTCAGGATGAAATCAGACTATTACAGTGTACAAGATTCGGATCTCTACGGATTAATTTAGACGACCTTCCTAAAAATATGTCCGAAGCTTTAAAACTTGAGATGTCGGGCAACCGGATTCAGTACCACGTTCCAGCCCCGGCAGGTGGAAGCAACTTTGGCGGAAGCACTGCCATTCAGACTGGTGAAAGCAGCCGGCCTGACTATGTTAAAAGAAATATCATGCAATACCTGGACCAGATAAGCAAGGGAATCAAAACAATATTAAAAGAAGAGACTGCTCCCATGATCTTAGCCGCCGTGAACTACCTTCATCCAATGTACCATACTGCTAATACTTACAGGTATCTTCTCTCAGAAGGAATTTTGGGAAATCCGGAGGGCGTAATTGATGATATCCTGCGAGAGCAAGCTTGGAAAATTGTCAGTCATTATATTGAAAAAACACATCAGGACGCGGTGGCGGATTATAATAAGTCAGCCGGAACGGGTCTTACGGCGAACGGATTAAATGACGTTATCCCGGCGGCGTATCATGGCCGGGTGAGATTTCTTTTCATGGAAGAGGGAGCCCAGCAGTGGGGTAATTTCAATGCGGAAAACAATACCGTGACCGCCCATTCGCAACCAGAGGCGGTGGACGAGGATCTGGTTGAGTTGGCGGCCTTTCAGACTCTGGAACATGCGGGCACGGTTTATGTGATGAAACACGAGGCGGTGCCTGGTGGAGCTCCTGTCTCTGCCATATTAAGATTTTAAAAATCTACTCTGTGGAGGTTCCAGATGGCTGAACAAAACCTTTACGTGCGGTGGTTTGAGACGTTGACCAATAAAGATGTCCCTCTTGTGGGTGGCAAGAATGCTTCGCTGGGTGAAATGATTGGCAATTTAAGACCGTCCGGGATACGTATACCGGATGGTTTTGCGACTACCTCAAACGCATACTGGAAGTACCTGGAATCGAACAAACTAAAAGGAAAGATACAGATATATTTACAGCAAATGGCGAAGAAGGAAAAATCTCTGGACGAAACAGGAAAAGAGATCCGGCGTCTTTTTCTTCGCGGGCATTTCCCGGAGGAGATCGCACAGGAAATCCGTAAGGCTTACCGTAAGTTGAGTCGGCGTTATCAAAAAAACGAAGCAGATGTGGCCGTAAGAAGCAGTGCAACCGCTGAGGATCTGCCATCAGCCAGCTTCGCAGGCCAGCAAGAGAGCTTCCTGAATATCACCGGAGAGGAAGAGCTGCTGGAGGCTTGCCGCAGGTGTTATGCTTCCCTTTTTACGGATCGAGCTATCAGCTACCGGCAGGACAAAGGTTTTGATCACATGGAAGTTGCGCTCTCCATAGGTATTCAGAAAATGGTACGTTCGGATGAAGCCGGATCAGGAGTTATGTTTTCCATTGATACCGAAACCGGTTTTCCCGATCTGGTAATTATTAATGCGTCCTGGGGTCTGGGTGAGAATGTAGTCCAGGGAACTGTTACTCCGGATGAATACTCAGTTTTTAAACCTTTACTGGATAACATGAATCTCAAACCTATCATCGAGAAAAATCTCGGCGCCAAAGAAAAGAAAATGATTTATGCTGTCGGAGGTACCAAATCAACCAAAAATATCGATACCCCGGAATGGCAAAGATTGCAGTATGTTCTGGATGATGAGGAGATACTGACTCTGGGGCGCTGGTCAAAAATTATTGAGGATCATTATCAAAGACCGATGGACATGGAATGGGCTAAAGATGGGGAAAGCCAGGAACTTTTCATCGTGCAAGCTCGTCCGGAAACCGTGCAATCGCAAAAAATAGCCGCTTCTATGAAGTCTTATGAACTTAAAGAAAAAGGCCGAAAACTCCTGACGGGTCTGGCTATCGGGGAGGCCATCTCTGCCGGTGAAGCATCCGTTATCGAGCATGTTAGCGATATTAATAAGTTTCGCGATAACACAATCCTGGTGACGGAAATGACCGATCCGGACTGGGTGCCTATTATGACCCGGGCTAAAGGAATTATCACCGATCACGGCGGGCGGACCTCTCACGCTGCCATTGTCAGCCGGGAATTAGGTATTCCGGCAGTAGTCGGTACCGGAAAAGCAACCCAGGTCTTACAGGATGGTCAGAAAATAACCCTCTCCTGCGCTGAAGGCAACGAGGGTTATATTTATGAGGGTATTTTACCTTATGAGGAAACGGAATTGAGCCTTGATGGAATTCCTGAGACGCATACCAGGATTATGATGAACATCGCCAATCCTCAAGCCGCTTTCCGCTGGTGGAGATTACCGTGTAATGGTGTCGGTCTGGCCAGGATGGAATTTATTATTAATAACATCATTAAAATCCATCCTATGGCGCTGGTGAAATTCAATGAATTAAAAGATGAGGCTGTATGCCGTCAGATTGAAGATTTGACGCGGGGTTATCAGGACAAGACGGAATATTTCATTGAGCACCTGGCGCGCGGGATCGCCCAGATCGCTTCAGCTCAGTATCCTGATCCGGTTATCGTAAGAATGAGCGACTTCAAGACCAATGAATATGCTAATCTTATTGGTGGATCCCAGTTCGAGCCCAAAGAAGAAAATCCAATGCTTGGTTTCCGCGGCGCTTCCCGATATTACGATGAAAGGTATCGCCAGGGATTTGATCTGGAATGCCGTGCCATTAAACGTTCCCGGGAAGAGATTGGGTTAACAAATGTGGTAGTTATGATACCTTTCTGCCGCACGGTAGAAGAAGCAGACAAAGTCTTGACCGTGATGGCGGAAAACGGTCTTAAACGTGGTGAAAACGGTTTGGAAGTGTACGTGATGTGTGAAATACCTTCCAATGTTATTCTGGCAGAGGATTTCGCCAAACGGTTTGACGGATTTTCTATTGGCAGTAACGACCTGACGCAACTAGTACTGGGGGTAGACCGGGACTCCACCGATCTGGCAAAGCTATTTGATGAACAGAATGAAGCGGTCAAAAGGATGATGGCGAGCGTTATCAAAAGTGCACATTTGTCTCATCGAAAGGTTGGCATCTGTGGTCAAGCTCCAAGCGATTATCCGGAAATTGCCGCTTTCCTGGTGCGGGAAGGAATTGATTCCATTTCCCTTAATCCGGACAGTGTGATCGGGGTAAAGAAACGGGTCGCTGAGACTGAAAAAGAATTGGAGAAAGGTGCTCAACCGGGGAGAGAGAAAATCCCGGTTCGATCCCGGGCCAGGTAATCGTTTGAAAGAGGTAGGGCGGTCTGTATAGGCCGCCCAGGTATTTTCTAAGTGGTCTTCGGTTTAGTCTGAACCTTGATTTGCTTGGGTTTTTCTTTTTCCGTCTTGGGAAGATTTAGAGTTAAGATGCCGTTATCAAAGCTGGCCTCAGCTATATCTGCTTTCACATCTACCGGGAGAGTGATAGAACGTGTAACAATGCCATAGCGATTTTCTTTGTGGATATAATTTTTTTCCTTGGTTTCTGTTTCTTCTTTTCTCTCAGCTTTAATAGTCAAAGTATTTCCATTAACAGAAATATCTACCTCTTCCGGTTTGATTCCGGGTAAAGTAGCTTTCACGATAACTTCGGTGTCCGTCTGATACATATCTATCGGAATGTTGCCTCCTCCAATTTCGAAAGTGAAACTCGAGGGTCGGATAACACTCTCCTCAAATAATCTGTCCATCGCTTGTCTTAGACTCATCAGGTCCCGGGCTGGATCCCAGCGGATCATACTCATTATTTTACCTTCCTTCAAAGTTTTTATCTGATTTACCGTTCTAATTAATATTATATATAACAAATTTAACCTCTGGCTTAAATCATCAATATCTTAAAGGGACGACAGAATAAAATTGGCAGTCTATAGATTGTTGCATTTAGGGAGTTGTATGCTATAATAAATTGCGTCTATTGTGCGATACGCCTTTAGAAATAATAGAGTTTGGGGAAAATGGAATTTAGATGGTAACTAAAGATGAGACTAAAACCGTAGAAAATCTGCAGAATGACTATGAACTGGTGTTCATCGTCCATCCGGAAGTTGCTGATGATGCCGTAGAACCATTTATCAACAATATCAGTCAGTTCA
>DEUU01000452.1 GCA_002362735.1 Dehalococcoidia bacterium UBA3254 | reverse complement strand
GGCGTAGACCCCTATTCCTCGTATCACCCGCTCCAACAAATGCTCGATTCGATTGCCTGGACGGCGACTCGCGGAAGCCTTACCGTAAAAGCGGCTTTTTCAGCATTGTCGTTTATTCCGGGCGGAGTAGGCGTGGTAGTTTCTATGACGAGTACAGCCGATAGCTTGAGATCTCTGGTACGGGAAAAGACCCCTTCTGAGCTCCTGGAAATAAACGCCAGGAAACTTTCAACGATGGGAGTTTCTGACTCTACAGCAAAAATCTTTCTCAGTAACACCAGTTATAACCCATCGGAGCAGACACTCCTTGTGGGGGAATTGGCGAACATGAGGACTGTAAAAGACCGGGTTATGTTCATTGTTGCAGCATGTTATGCCCGGAATGAACAAATGGCCCTCTTTATGCGGGTCATAGCACAGCTCATGGGTTTCTACAACGAGAAGGTAGGGCCGATTCACGGCATCATCAAGGCTGACAGCATTCCCCTTCTTGAGAAGGCAGACGGAACAGTCGTGGCCATTTTACCCCTTGATCACCTGGCCTGGACTCAACGATCTGCAGACATGGAGAGGGCAGTATCAGGGGCTATCCGAAAGATACCCGGTATCAAGGGAAAGGAGCTCTTGATTATTGGTACCGTTGACCCAAAAACCAGGAGGGCCATCGAGGCATCGGGCTGGAAGGTAGGAGAAAAGTTTGCCGAGGCAGCTATCCAGGAGATTGTTGCAAAGAGTATGGCAGACTAGAACAGTAACGAAAATTTATTTTGTAATAGCCTTGCCTCAGCACGTGGAAGCGTCTTTTTATCGATGACTGTGTGGCATCCAATAAGCCGTTATGCAGTTGGGTGATTCAGAAACCAGGGCCTTGTAATCATCTGGCTTGTCGAATATATTACTGGAAAGCAGCAACAATCTCTTGGCTATTCAGAAGCTTTTCGATCTTTTTCTTAAACGCCGCGGGCACTGCTTCTGTGGCATGGGCTGGAGGGTTCAATACATTGCCCCCCAGATTATCCCTTCCTTTGATCTCCTTCTCGCCTAAAGTTTTTCCGTCACGGTCTAATACCTCGGCTTTCATATCAAAAATAAGGGCAGTGTTCATGAAAGAATCGCTCTTCCACTCTGTTAGTGTCAAGATAAGGAAGCGTTCAGTTCCGGATGATTTGAGTTTGTTGATAACCGTCTGTCGGTCGTCCGCAGGGGCGACTGAGATGGGTACGGCCTTGAAGCCCTTTCTTGCAAGGGAATTTACAAGCGATCTCGTCATGTCATCAGCAAGCGCATTCCCGCTATCAGTCGTCACAGAAAAAGGATTTCCGTATCCACCACGCTGAAGCCCAACAAAATCGCGGCTCTTTCGTCCAGATACTATGTATTCCCTCTGATCGTGAGTCGTAACGGCAACAGCGATTGTGCTGGTCATTTGGATTTCTGTGACTATGTTGTGATACTGATGTCTATTTCCTACCGCACAGGCAGTCAAAGACACTATTAAGCACCCTACAAAAAAGGTTCGTAGCAAAGCTTTCATAGTTTCTTATTCACCCTCCTTTTTTAGCTCAGCAATTAAAATAGTGATTTATCTTTTGATGATGATACAACCATCAGCAGAAATGACGAGAATAATTGTAGAATAGCATTCTAGAAGAAGATTATACTGTTTCGCCCGCCTCTATAGGAGTGAAAACATGACCGTTGATGTCCATGCTTTATTTATCTAGTTGCAACTTAGAAATAGCTATTAAGCCCAAGCGAATATTCTCACGAGCTGCTCCTTCGACAGAAAGGCGGAGATTAGACCCCGAGAACGATGATTTGATGGATTCTCTCATTACAATGCCTTTGTTTACATTATCAACAAGAGACCAACCAGTCTCCATGTTTACTGTGCCAAACAAGGGTTTTGAAAAATAGATAATAGACACATTCAGCGTGTAATCAGAATTTTCGGTTTGAACTACTTGTGTAAATAGACCACTTTTGATAATTGATTCTTCTATGGCTTTTGCAAGGTCTTCATTTGATATATTGGGAGTATCTATGGCGCCTGTCTCACTTCCACCCTGCGTTCTGATACTTACTGTGCATTGATGTCCTCGTATATCAGAGATACTATTGGGCACCATAGCTTTTGTTGCTGCTGGAGAAGCGCACCCTGACAACCATCCGATAGCGCTAACCAATAATAAAATTATTATCAGAGGTTCAATTCTATTGTTAGTCACATTAATTTACCTTTTTTGTTTGAATATGTTAGTCAAAACCTCATCTACCATCTCTTCTGGCGATTTTCTGGTGAGCGAGGTGTGGTAAGAATTGCCAGAGGCTATAGGGAAATCAGTCTTTGGATCCCGAATTGTAATTGTAAGTTCAAGCATATACGTTTTCATGTCCCACATCCATTTATCCACGTATGTGACAAGGGCATCAGCATCAGAGGTCGTGCCTAAACCGGTAGTAACATGATAACCCAAGCCCTGAAGCTTATCCGCTATGAGTTGATTAATCCCCCTACCATCTGGTGGACTCTTGATCACATACATAGATTTGATGAGGCTCGGATCAAACGACGGATCAGCTGTTGCAGTTGCCCGATTAATTGCACAACCCGAAGAAAGTAAAACTGCAAGGAGCAACAATACAAAACCCGTCAATGTTTTGTTCTTCATTTTTTTCTCCTCCACTTAGGTCTATTGTAATAAAAATAACACAGCTTATTTATTAATCTTTTTCCAATCCCCAAATATGATTATAGCGTCATTAAGCAAGTTGTCAATGTATATTTTCTATGAAAACGTTTTGGGATGTCTCAATATTTTTCTATTTCATCCAACTTTAGGGATATACATAGATGGGCTTGCCATGTGTGTCTATATAACCTTACTAGCAGAGAAATGTGTTCTCTGAAACGATGCGTTGAAGCAAAATGTGAATGTATTTATAATAGGTGAACAGTTGGCACCAATATGGGGAGGATTCAGATAGTGAAAGTTAAAACCGGCATGCCAGTCGAAGAAGCGATCAACAGGATCAAATCCCTGTATAACCCTGCCAATGTAAAAGGGATGGCCCGGTATGGAATCAATTCGCATAACACCTTTGGAGTTTCTATTCCCACGTTAAGAAAAATGGCAAAAGAGATTGGAAAAGACCATGAGGCCGCCCTGGAGCTTTGGAAATCCGGGATCCATGAAGCACGCCTTCTGGCTGGATTCACTGATGATCCTCATCAGGTAACCGAAGACCAGATGGAAGTGTGGGTAAAGGATTTTGACTCCTGGGATGTGTGTGACCAGGTTTGCAGCAACCTCTTTGACAGGACGCCTTTTGCCCAAAGGAAGGCGGTTGAGTGGAGCGGAAGAAACGAAGAATTTGTAAAACGGGCAGGATTTGTTCTCATGGCAGCCCTTGCTGTGCATGATAAAAAAGCATGTGACGAGATATTTCTCACATTTTTCTCAACCATAAAATCTGGTGCCACCGATGAACGAAACTTCGTCAAAAAGGCCGTGAACTGGGCTCTCCGGCAGATCGGGAAACGCAATGCAAGTCTTAATAATGCTGCGATCGAAGTCGCTGAGGAGATTCGTAAGATCGACTCAAAAAGTGCCCGGTGGATTGCAGCTGATGCCCTGCGGGAACTTACCAACGGATTAATCACTCGAAAGATCAGTAAGTAGTGACATGGCCTGAGGTTGTTCTTGGTTCTTAATTCAAGGGGCTGATGAACCCCATTTTGGCATTATATACCTGTGGGCAAACTAGGCGTGACATTTGATTCTATTCAGAGTGATGCAAAAAAGGATAGAATTCGAGCTGCAGCCAATATATTTGCTGAATTACCAAAGTTAGATATCGAATCCCGAGTGTTCACTTGAGGGAGGCGTGTTTTCCGGGATGATGTGGAAGAATTTGATAGAAATGACCTGTCGATACTGTTAATATAGTTCATTCGCACAGTAGTTGATTTTTATTTTCTTCTAAGAGAGTTTAGCTATGGACTTTGATATTGGCAATGATCTGAAAGACGTAGAGAAGGCAGTAAGGGAATTCTGTGAAAAAGAATTTAATCAGGAATACCTCCAAAAACTTGAGGATGAGCATACATACCCACGGGATCTCTTTGAAAAAATCGGAGGACTTGGATTTATAGGGGTAGGATTCTCCGAGGACATAGGTGGTTCAGGGTACGGAGCTCTGGGCCATGTGGTTGCTGTCACCGAGATGTGCAGAAGTCTTCCCGGCATGGGAATGGCTTTGAGCCTTGGATACATACCTAGCTTTGTAGTTGATATTTCCGGAACTAAGGAACAGAGAGAGAGGTATATCCGCCCGTTGATAGAAGGACGATACATCGCTGCATTTAGCGTTACAGAGCCAGACAGTGGTAGTGATATTGGAAACTTAAACACGAAAATGGAGGATCGAGTTGATCACTTTGTTGTGAACGGTTCAAAGGTATTTACAACGAATGCAGGCTATGCCGATTTCTACACACTCCTTGCAGCGGATGAGAACGGTATGACCTCTGTGCTTTTCGACAAAAAGGTAATCGACGAGAACGATGCCAGTCGCTTTGAGATAAACGATCTTGGCAAGAAAATGGGCATCAACACGACCATATCGGGCGAACTTGTCTTGAGTGATTTTTCCATACCAAAGGAGTGTGTGCTCGGTCAACGAGGGAAAGGCAAGAAAACCGTGCTCGCCGCATTTGAGCTTAGCCGGATAGTTATTGCCGCACAGGCATACGGCGGCATGCTTTACGGCTACGAAAGGGCAGTAGACTATGCACGGAAAAGAAAGCAATTCGGAAGGTCCATAATAAAATTTCAGTCAATCGAGCACGAATTGGTGGATATGTACGTAGAAATAGAAAAATGCCGGAACCTTCTTTACAAGGCAGCGTGGCTCTATGACAGGAAGGATCCGGAATCGAACAAATACGCCTCCATGGCAAAACTGACGATACCGGAGAGCGCGATCACTACATTAAACAAGTCCATAGATATTTTTGGGGGCTATGGCTATATGCGTGACCAGGGGCTTGAGGGAGCCCTCAGGGATATACGGATAACATCAATATACGAGGGCACAGGCAAAATACAGAAGAACGTCATTGCAAAAATGCTATTTTGACTTCTCGTATTCTTCCTGGAAAACCTGAGAATTTTTCATAGCTATCAGTCATATCCTCGCTCCCCACAATATCAGGAACGAACAATGTTGCTTGCAATGCTTTTACGAAGCTCATTGTTGAATTAGAAATGGAATGACATAGCTTGAGGTTATTCTTGGCCCTCATTTCGAGGGACTAATGGCCCCTATTTTGGCATCATGACCAGCTGAAGAGCGTACCGTCAGGCACTCAGGCAATTTAAGGGTTGATTATATGCTCATTATTAACATATTCTATTTAAAAGGAGGGCAAGGTGACGCTGCA
>DEUU01000422.1 GCA_002362735.1 Dehalococcoidia bacterium UBA3254 | reverse complement strand
AGATTCCACCCCATTGGATATCGGGTGTGGGTATATCGACCTGAGCGAAGATATAGTCGCAATCATGTCCCGCCCGGGTAGGCGGTCCTATCATCGCAAACTTACTGGTCAAGGGCTCGGCTCCACCGAGGCCATCAATCTGCCTTATATCTGGACTGCCGAAAATAGCCCTCACCACTTTATCTCTAAGAACAGGGTCGGAAGGCAATTCGTTCTTCATCATGAAGATTCCCTTGCTGGTACCTGATCTTATAATTGCGCAACGAATTCTTACCTGGTCCATCGCTAACTCCTTTATATTTTTAGTCTTGACTTATCAGAACAACTATCTATTACCGAAAATATATTGAGACCTCTAGCTACTATTGTCCTTCAATGCTTTAAATTTGTAAATGATCATAGAGTCTTTACTGAATATAAGTTAAAGCCTTAACAGAGATTAATGGCCGCGCGCCCCTGGATCATACATTCCTAGAGATTTCTCATACTTCTCTAAGGCCTCTTTAGGCAGATATTTTCCTTCCCATTCTCTGATCTTGCCAAAGCCTACTAAATCAAACTGGCCAAATCTGGACATCGGATGATTCTTGACATGTTCTGTGAAATCTATATCCGCCTGCACCCCACGTTTAAGGAAGTCAACGGCATAGTCCCAGCTAGCTGCAATACCCGCATCAGCAATTAAGGCGGGATAAAAGGCTGTGGCTAGTCCCAGCTTTTGCTGCTCTTCAAGAGAAGGTTGAGGCTCAATGGCGCTGAGAGTACACATAATGGGTCCTTCAACCTCGGAGCGTACCGCTTTAATATCCTCAACACTCTGGGGAGATTCAAAGAAAAGTACATCCACTCCAGCTTTCTTATAAGCTTTCAGACGGCGAATAACTTCATGCAAACCTCCGTTAACTGCCGTGCGGGAGTCGGTTCGCGCAACGATAACGAAGTCAGGGTCTATTTCCATCTTGGCGTCCACGGCTGCCTGATATTTTCCTACCGCTTCCTCAAGGGAAATCAGTTCTTTCCCTTTAACATAACCGCAGCGTTTGGGCGCAACCTGGTCCTCGATATGAATTCCAGCGACCCCGGCTCTTATAAATGAAGCAACTGTCCGTCTTACATTGATAGCATTACCAAATCCCTGATCAGAATCAGAAAGCAGGGGGATACTGACAGCATTTGCCATGCGTTCAGCGTTCTGTACCATTTCTACCATGGTTATAAGGCCTGCGTCAGGGACGCCCAAAATCATGTGGCTGGTACAACCTCCAGACATATAAGCTGCTTCAAAACCTACGGCTTCAGCGATCTTGGCATGTAAAGCGCACGCTCCACCGGCAAGAATGAAGATCTTATCTCTGTTAAATAGCTCTTTAAGCCTAGTAGTCTTTTTCATACTATATATTCTCCTGAAATCTAGTTTTTAACAGAATATCTGCTGGATCCGTTGAATCTGGTAATAAATCTAATGACATGTGTCTATTCCTGTTAGAGGCCATTTCAGAAATGGTTATCGGTTTGAAAATGGATGATAATTGATTTGGAATAAATACGGACAAGTCAGTTCCTGTTTTAAGCAAAGTACTTATGAGACATCTGATATTACATAATACAAGATGCTCTGTTTTTCATTATACAACTGTATTACTTGCAACAATCGTAATCAGATGATACTATGTTAAAAATATGTTGTCAATAATGCCTTAGGATTAATTTGGTACATGTTCAGAATTGTCGTTTAAATACTAAGATGAACAAGACTCAATTACTTTTTATTGCGAAATTTTAAAGTAATATCGTGAATGCTTATTCGCATTATTTCGATAAAAGCGCTTCTAAGATTTAAAATTCCTATTAACAATAATTTAGATGTATTATACATTATCTGCCTATTTCCAATGACATATCTAATTTGGATCGGACTACAGGAGGTACGATGAGCGGTGCATTAGATGGGATCAAGATATTGGATTTCACTCAGGTATATTCCGGGCCTCTTTGCACATTAATGCTAAGAGATTTAGGCGCCGAAGTCATAAAGATTGAAAGGGCTGAAGTGGGAGACCCGGTAAGAAGTAATGCCCCGACAACGGATGGATTAGAGAGCGGTATTTTTATTATCTTAAATCGCGGTAAGAAAGATATTACAGTAAACCTGAAGTCAGAGATAGGTCGCGATATTTGCAGGGAACTGGCCAAAAAAGTAGATGTAGTAGTGCAGAACTTCTCACCTGGGACCATGGATAAACTGGGCCTGGGTAGTCAAGATTTGTGTAAGTTAAATCCGCGGTTAATCTATGCTTCGATTTCCGCGTTTGGACAAACTGGACCTCGCCGGAACTATGTTGGTTATGACCCTGTGGCTCAAGCCATGGGAGGCATGATGAGTGTTACGGGTTTTCCGGGAACCCCACCCACCAAATGTGGAATCTCAATTGCGGACTTCTCTACCGGGGTATTTACCGCCCTTGCCATCAGTGCTGCCATTATCCACAGAATGAAAACCGGAGAGGGACAGACCATCGATATTTCTTTACAGGATTGTATCTGGATGTTAACTTCTATCGAACATTCACCCTATTATTTCATCGATCATCAGATTCCCCAAAGATTGGGAAACGGTCATCCCGTAAATACGCCCAGTAACGTTTACCCTGCTAAAGACGGTTGGGTTCTGATTGCTACCGGAGCTCTGGACCAGATTCACAGGTTATACCGTATCATGGGAAGAGAAGATTTAATCAATACTCCCCTTGGCCTGAACCAGAAGGAGAGGGTAAAGTTTCGAGATCAGATCGATAAACTGGTTACCGATTGGGCTAAGGAAAGAAATATAGGGGAAATAGTTAAAATATTGGGTGAGGCTGAAATACCCTGTTCAAATATTCCTTCCTTTGATCAGGTCTGTAACGATCCTCAATTATTACAAAGGGAAATGATCATTGACGTGGATCAGGAAGTTTCAGGCAAAGTGAAAACCCCTGGATCTGTATTCAAGCTTTCTAAAACACCCGGGAATATCAAGTATCCTGCACCATTTCTTGGACAGCATAATTTAGAGATACTGGGTGGTATGCTGGGATACACTGAAGAAGACCTGTTGAAATTTACCAAGGATAATGTAATTTAGTCAAAAGTAAATCCAACTTTCATCGGGTGTTTTAAAAACGAGGCTATGGCTGCTTGTCTTACTGGATTCCAACCAGTTGCTTTATGCAAATAACGAAACCGGAAGATTTTCGTTCTATATATTAGACACTAATGCAGGGTGGTTCTAAAATGTCTAATATGAGATTTATTTGCATAACGGCGTTCTTGATTGTGTTAACGTTGACCGGTATATCCTGTACCCAATCGAACACAGGTTCTCCAGATGAAAACCAGAAAGTCGCCGCAGAATTTGTGAAGACGGAAGCCACCTATCGGTTTGATGGAATTCCGGATACTTTAAAAGTAACGAGTACAACATCTGTAGGCAACGGCTGGAAATACACCATCGAATTTGATAGCAGACATGCCGGATACGGAAACCGGACCGGGCAGGTACTTGCTGAGGTCGTTACCCACCATACTGCCGAAGTAACCGTTCAGGCTGGAAAGGTAACCAGAGCTATTATGGACGGACAATGGGATATGATTAGCCAGCGCATGAACGTTGAAATAAAACTGGCGCCCATAGACGAAGTCAGAGTTTATATTATGAAATCCAGCCCCCCGCAGATAGGTGTCTATATCAAGGGAGGACTGCCGGATGGTTGCACTACCTTTCACGGTATCGAGACAAGCCGAGAGGGCAATATTATTAATGTCAAGGTGACGGTACAGAAGCCCAGAGGAGTTGACTGCCCGGCGATATATACCTGGTTTGAGAAAGATGTTAACCTCGGTACCGACTTTGCTTTTGGTACCACGTATACCTTGAATGTTAATGACTACAGCACCACATTCAGCGGCACCTTAATGAAAGGTGAAGGTTTTGCCATTTATCTAACCCGGGATGACATTCCTCCTGAGAAGATGGAAATGCTGAGCCAAGTCGATATTGCTGCCCAACCGGTTATATCATCTCAGGATATCATTACCTATAACGCTCAAACTCACGAAATAAAATTGACCGAACATGCTTTTGAACGTATCGCCAGGCTGGAGATACCGGTCAGGGGAAAGTCATTTTTGGTATGTGTTGATAAGGCACCCATATACTGGGGGGCATTCTGGACACCAATTTCCTCTATCAGTTTTGAAGGAGTGACCATCTTGCAGCCACGGAGTTCGCAAGAACTTAAGGTAATAACCCTTGAATTGGGTTATCCTTCCACCTCTTATTACAAAGGTGCAGACCCCAGGAATGATACGGCGATATTGCAGTCGCTGGAGCAATCAGGCAAGTTAATCAATAGACTGGAGATAACTGCGATAGAGAAGTTGCCCGGTTCTTTTAAGGGATATGAGCTGTATTCGTGGCAAAAAGATAATCAGTGGCACTTCACGTTGATCACCGGAACCAATCGTACAAAGACTCTGGAAGAAATAACATCCGGAGAAAACCATATTTCAGAAACAGGCTGGATCAGGATTCAGGTGGCAGGTGTGGACGCAATCAAAGAAGTCCTCAGTCGGCTTCCACAGAACGAGTCGGTCATCTGGTGTGATGAATTGCATGTCGGGCAAGCGGCGAATATGGATCTGCAATTACCGCCCGAGCAGATTATAGACACGATCAATACCTTTTCAAATCAATGTGGTTTGAAACTTCTGGTTGCCTCCTTCAAATAACCTGCTGTATCTACGACAATCGAGCTTAATTTAAGAAGATCCTCCCTGGTTGAAGAGTCCAAAACAATGTTTCCTTTGGTGGACTACTGGGGATAACTCCCGAACTATTATTTGAGAAGTAAGAATTGATTCTTGAGATGCAGCAATTTTTTGTCTTCAAATGATAAGATCAGACACTCCGGGATGTTTGTTTCTCCCCGCGTATTAAGAAGTTTAAACAGATAAATATACAGGATATGGAGTACCTGTTATTTTTCTTTTTAAGGTTGTTTAGGTGGCCCTGGTTTGACAATCCTTACGCTAAGACGCCTTTTAAAAGGATACCTGAAAGGGGTAAAATCCGGCGCTAGCCGGAAGCTTAGTTTAATCATATATGGTGTTGTAAAAGCCGTTAAAGCTGCCGCCACACCAATAATGGGGAAAAAAGTTGAACCTACAAGGTTGAGATCTTGACCGGCTTTGGCAACTATAAATGCAAACTCTCCAATCTGTCCCATTCCAAGGCCGACTTTTAAGGAAGTCGAAGTATTATAGCCAAAGATTTTTGTACCAAAACCGCAACCAAGAATCTTTCCTGCCATCATCATGACAGTCACAATAAGTGCCGGTATTAAAAAGACTTTAAATTGAGATACATCTATCAGAGCACCCATAGATACGAAGAACATAGCGGCGAACATGTCCTTTATAGGGGAAGTTAGAGAAACCACTCTTGAAGTTGATTTAGCCGTAGCTATCAGGACGCCCATGAGAAAAGCTCCGATAGCCAGCGATAATCCCAGTGCATTGCTCAAGAAAGACAGACCAAAGCACATGCCAAGAGCGATTAATATTATAACCTCATCACGCTGGACGAAATTTACTCGATCAATGATTCTTGGCACAAAAAGGACGCCAATGATTAGAGTACCAACCAAAAAAAGCCCAATCTTTAATACAATCCAGCCGAGGCTGGGAAACAGGGATAAGTCAGAGCTACCCATTGACGTAACGAGCGACAATATTAATACGACGAACAGGTCCTCAGCTACAAGGACACCCATCATGACCATGGCTGACAGTTCTTTAAGTCTGCCATAATCCCCCAGAACCTTGCCGATTATCACTGTGCTGCTGCTTGAGAGAGCTGCTCCAAGGAAAAGTGATTCAATAAGAGACCAATGCAGTAATAAACCAATAACAAAACTAACGGCAAACATAAGTGCAATTTCAATAGCAGATATCCCGATAGGAATCTTAAACCCAGCTTTTTTAAGAGAGGAAAGAGGAAACTCAAGACCAATACCGAATAATAGGAGCACGACTCCAAGATCGGCAGCTGCATTAAGAACATCAATTCGAGAAATTAAACTAAAAGGAGGTGTGTAGGGCCCTATGATAATACCAGCAATAAGATATCCAAGGACTAAAGGCTGCTTCAACCAATAGAAAACAAAAGTAACCACCCCCGCGACAATCATAATCACGGCGAAATTTTCAATCAGTTCTGATCCGAGGGGCATTCTTTCTCCAATGAGGTGGTTGTTTGATCTTATTTTACTATATGGGGCTGCTACTAAACAAAGATGGAGAAACACATTATTATATTAGTGATGAAGGCCCAGATCATTTGTCTTTGTGAAACGTTTTCAGGTGTATCAAAAACAGGAGTAATCATGTAATCATGTAGCAAAATCGATATTTAAGGTTAAGTTAATTTAAGCCTGATCATGGGGAAAAACCATTGGGATGAAAGAACCTACGATAAGTTAAGATTATAAAACGAAGATTAGTATTATAAGTCCAGTAAAAGGTAGTTAATTCCCCGAGAATGAAGCTAGAATTAAAACGGCAGAAAACTGAAATGAATATCTTTTAAAGTAGAGCTTTTTATCGTTTGTTAAATCCAATTCCGCAATCCTGAGCTCAGTTTGAGAACCGTTGATAGAGTTTTTATTAGAAATACTTACTGAACTCTTCCAGTAATTGAGCCAGATCTT